>CALLJA010000303.1 GCA_938008865.1 uncultured Anaerolineales bacterium | reverse complement strand
AAATACGGCGGCTGGGCCATCCTGGTCCTCTCCGCCATCCCCAACCCCTTCTTCGACATCGCCGGTGTGGCGGCAGGCATTGCCAAGATGCCGATGGTCCGCTTTCTCTTCTTCTGTTGGATCGGGCAGATCATCAAGATGACGCTTTTCGCCCTGGCGGGCGCCTACTCTGTCACCTGGATTCTCAATTTTATGGAGTAACCCCCACATGACTGACTACACGAAAATCGACACTTACCTCGAAACCCACCTGGACCGCAGTCTGACCGAGCTTGGACGGCTGGTCGCCCAGCCCAGCATTTCCGCGCAAAAGATCGGCCTGCACGAGTGCGCCGCCCTGGTCGGCAAAATGCTCGAAGCGCGCGGTTTCGCAGTGCAGATCCACCCCACGGCTGGCTCGCCCGTGGTCTTTGCCGAGCGCAAGGGCAAAAGCGACCAGACCGTCCTGATCTACAACCATTACGACGTTCAGCCGCCCGAACCGCTCGAGCTGTGGGAGACCCCGCCCTTCGAACCCAGCATCCGCGGCGGCAAAATGTACGGGCGCGGCGTCAGCGACGACAAGGGCCACCTCGTCTCGCGCCTCCACGCCATTGACGCGCTGCTCGACGAGGCGGGCGAACTGCCATGCAACGTCAAGTTCATTGTCGAGGGCGAGGAGGAGACCGCCAGCGTCAACCTGGCGAAGTTCATCCACGAACACACCGAGTTGCTCCAGGCTGACGCCTGCATGTGGGAGTTCGGCGGCGTGGACCATACCGACACGCCCCAGGAATTCCTCGGCCTGCGCGGCATCCTGTACGTGGAACTCTCGCTCGAACTGCTTGGCACCGACGTCCACTCGGGGCTGGGCGGCAGTATCTTCCCCAACGCGGCTTGGCGGCTGGTCTGGGCGTTAAACACGCTCAAGGGTCCCGACGAGCGCATCCTCGTCCCGGGCTTTTACGATGACGTGCAGCCCCCGTCGGCGCGCGACCGCGAACTGATGGCGGCTTTGCCCGATCCCGCCGAGGAGTACAAATCCCGCTATGGCGTGCCTTACTTCACCAAAGGCCTGACGGGCGGCACCGACCTCAAGATCGAAGAGGTCTTCACGCCCACCTGCACCATCTGCGGCCTGACGGCGGGTTACCAGGGGCCTGGCTCGAAGACCGTGCTGCCCGCGCGCGCCTCGGCCAAGATCGACTTCCGCCTGGTGCCGAACCAGAACCCCGAAAAAATCCTCGACAACCTGCGCGCTCATCTGGATGCGCACGGCTTCGGCGATATCCAGATCGAGAACCTGGGCGGCGACTTCCCCGCCCGCACCGACCCCGACCACCCATTCATCCAACTGGTCGTGGAGACCGCCAGGGATGTGTACGACCGCCCGATGGATGTGGTACCCATGACGGGCGGCTCGGGGCCGAACCATCCCTTCGTCCACGTGCTGGGACTGCCCGTTGCCACGGGCGGCATGAGTTATCCCGAGACCCGCACGCACGCCCCCAACGAGAACATCCGCATCGACCTGTATCTCAAACATGCCCGTCACATGGCACGCATCCTCGCGGAGTTTGGAAAGTGACCTTTTTCACTCCGATTTCGTGACATTACGAATTTTCGTCTGGACGTATAATCAAAACGTCCTCATTTCCATTCGCAAACCTATATCCTGGAGGTCCCCATGCTTGTCGGTGAAAGAATGTCTCAACCCGTGATTTCCGTCTCGCCCGAGACGCCCATCCACGACGCCCTGGCCATGTTCAAGAAGGAACATATCCGCCGCGCGCCCGTCATTCAGGATGGCAAGATGGTCGGCATCGTCACCGAGACCGACCTGTTAAACGCTTCGCCCTCGCCCGTCTCGACCCTGAGCGTGTGGGAGATGAACTACCTGCTCAGCAAGGTGACCGTCAGCCAGGTAATGAGCAGGCAGGTAATCTCGGTCGCGAAGGACACGCCCATCGAGGAAGCCGCGCGCATCCTGGCCGACAACAAACTGGGCGGCCTGCCCGTGCTTGACGGCGGCAACGTGGTCGGCATCATCACCGAGACCGACCTGTTCAAGGTCTTCCTCGAGTTGATGGGCGCGCGCGAAAAGGGCGTGCGCGTGACGGCCCAGATCGCCGAAAAGCCCGGGCAGCTGGCGCAACTCACCAAGGCTATCGCCGAGGCGGGCGGGAATTTCATCTCCTTCGGCCAATTTACGGGACCCGACACCAGCTCCAAACTGGTCACCTTCAAGGTGGCGGGCATGGATATGGAAGCGGTCAAGGCGTCGGTGGAGAAGATCGTCAAGAAATTTTGGGACGTGCGCATCAGCTAAAAGCCTGTTCCCGAAAATCGGAGCGCAGGCTGAAGCCTGCGCTCCGTAAGTTTGTTGAAATGGGGACCAGGGATGGACGAGGCCGTCCTCGCAGAGAACATGCGGGACTAACGCAAGTTGTTGGGCGGCTGGCTATTTATCTTAACAAAGCAGGCTAAAAGAAAAGATGACTTTACCCGGTCACAAAAGCGACTTTGTCAGCGTAAATGGAATCCGCCTGCATTATCTTGATTGGGGCGGAAAAGGTTCGACGCTAATTTTTCTTACAGGGATGGGCTCCTCCGCCTACATCTTCAGCAAGTTTGCTCCGCGCTTTAATGACAGATTCCGCGTCCTGGCGCTCACTCGTCGTGGGCATGGCGATTCGGATCATCCTGAGAATGGCTACGACCCGGATACCCTAATAGAAGATATCTGCCAGTTCATGGACAAGTTGGAGATAGAAAAAGCCATTCTTGCCGGTCACTCGATTGCAGGCGTGGAACTTACTCACTTTGCCGCGACTCACCCCGACAGGGTTGAAAAGCTGGTATATCTGGACGCGTTAGACGACCGCCGGGGACATCAAGAAATCCAGGAAAAGAATCCGCTTAGAAATATAGAAATAAAACACGAGGAAAGCAACCCGCATTCTGTCGAAGAATATATCGCCGACATGAAAAGGGATTTTCCCGATTTTGCGGATATATGGAACGAAGTATGGGATGAAGAAATTTCCCACAATGTAACAATGAACGAGGCCGGAGTGGTTGTAGACAAAATGCCTGCGTCTGTCGAGACCGCGATGATCGAACACCTGATCAATGAATACGTTCCCAAAAGCGTGTCGGCGAAAATTCCGATACTCAGTTTTTATGCGCTGGGGAAACGTAATTTATCAGCCTATACACAGGAACAAAAAGAAAAATTCGATGATTTTCATCGAAATATTAGGCAGCCCTTTTTCAAATCCGTAATCTCTGAGTTTCAAAGCAGATTTCCTCATGCAAGAATCGTCGAAATTCCGAATGGGCATCATTACTGTTTCATAGCCCAGGAAGAACTGGTTTACGAAGAAATGAGCAGGTTTTTACAAGTTACCAACGAATAGGTCATTCGCCAAATTATGGTCAAGACACATTTCGTATGCCAAAATCGGCGTACTGTGAATAGTAGGTTTTCTCCATGTCGCTATACCGCCGTGGTTCAAAAGGTTATATTCGCGTCGAACCTGTCACTTATACAAGAGGTGTTTTTTCGGCATAAACACCCCACAAATTTTGACATTTCTCTTACGTTTTCCCGTTGGCACTTGCGATAAAATACAGGGCGAAAACAGGACACCCGCACGACGATCCCGTTTTCTTCGATGCTTCGGGATGGTCGGAGCATTTTTGATTTAGGAGGATCCCCCAATGACCGACACCGCTCCCACGCGCGACGAAGCGCAATCCTACTCGTTCAAGGCTGAGACCAGGCAACTGCTCAACATTCTAATCCACTCGCTCTATAAGGACCGCGAGGTCTTCCTGCGCGAACTGCTCTCGAATGCCTCGGACGCCCTCAACCGCGTCCGCTTCGAGATGGTCACCAATCGCGACGTGCTCGACCCCGACGCGGAACTGGCCATCCGCATCCACGCAGACAAGGAATCCCGCACGCTGACCATCCAGGACACGGGCATCGGCATGACCCGCGACGAGATCGTGGAAAACCTGGGCACCATCGCCCAGTCGGGTGCGCGCAAATTCATCGAAGCCACCAAGGATAAAAAGGCGGACTTCACCCAGGTCATCGGACAGTTCGGCGTGGGCTTCTACTCCGTGTTCATGGTGGCCGAATGGGTGCGGGTCACCTCGCGTTCCTACAAGCCGCGTGCCAAGGCCGTGACCTGGTACGCCACGGGCGAGGACAACTACCAGGTCGGCCCTGCCGAGATGCCAGAGCGCGGCACAAAGATCGAGATCAAACTCAAAGAGGATGCCGCTGAATTCGCCGAGGAATACCGCCTCAAGAACATTATCCACAAACACTCGGATTACATCGGCTTCCCCATCTACGTCGGCGCGGACGAGAAACAGGCCAACAAGCAAACCTCGCTATGGCGCACCACCAGGCAGGAAGTGACCGACGAGCAGTACAAGGATTTCTACCATCAGTTGACCCTGGACTTCGAGGACCCGTTGCTGCGCGTCCATGTCTCGACCGATGCTCCAGTTCAACTATACGCATTGCTTTATATCCCTGGCAAGGGCGAGCGCGGTATCTTCTCCCTGCGCAAAGACGACGGCCTGAAACTGTACTCGCGCAACATCCTGATCGATGAATACAACAAAGACTTGCTACCTGAATACCTGCGCTTCGTGCAGGGTGTGGTTGACTCGGAGGACCTGCCGCTCAACGTCTCGCGCGAGACGGTGCAATCCGTGGGCCTGATGCCCAAGTTGAAGAAGGTCGTCACGGGCCAGGTGATGAAGGAGCTCGAGGCGTTGGCAAAAAATGATGCCGAAAAGTACAACACCTTCTGGCAGGAGTTCGGCGGTTACCTCAAACAGGGCGTAGCAGCCAACCCGCTGGGCGAGGAAAGCATCTACCCGCTCCTGCGCTTCAAGACGAATCAGAAACCTGAGGCCTGGTCCTCGCTGGAGGATTATGTCGGGCGCATGGAACCCGACCAGAAGGTCATCTATTACATCGTCGGCGAGGACCCCAAGGCCGTGCTGCGCAGCCCGCACCTGGATTACTTCCACGGGCAGGGCGTGGAAGTATTGCTGCTGACCGACCCGATGGACTCGTTCATGCTGATGGGCCTGCGCAAGTACAAGGACCACGAACTGCAGAACGTGGCCCAGGCGGAGATTCCCCAAAAGGACGGGGAGCAGGCCGAGGCGGAGAAGATTCCCGAGGCCGACTTCAACGGGCTGATCGAGCGCTTCAAGCAGGTCCTCGGCGAGCGCGTGACCGACGTCCGCGCCAGCCAGCGCCTGTCGCAGTCTGTCGCCCGTTTGGCGGATGCGGACGGGGCGATGAATCCCGAGCTCCAACGTGTGTATAAATATCTCGGACAGGAGTATGAGATCTCGAAGAAGATTCTCGAATTGAACCCCGCTCACCCTATCTTGAAGAAACTACTCAAGCGGGATGCGGCTTCGGCACTAGGAGACATCATCATCGAACAGGTCTACGATAGCGCCCTGCTGCTAGAAGGCCTGCACCCCGACCCGTCCAGCATGGTTGCGCGCGTGCAGCAGTTGATGGATGTGGCGCTGGGAGAATAGGAATCCGCCTTCGATTGCGCTCGGCTATCGCCTCGCTCTGCTCAGAATGGAAGATAAAAAACGGTCCCCAGAAATTCTGGGGACCGTTACAGTTTGTGGAGGATTACTTCCTGTCTCGATACAGGGCTGCCAGGGCTGCACCGATGGCCTGGGACAAATCCCCCAGCGCGGCAGGGACGATGTTGATCGTGTCGCGCTGATAGGGCCACAGGTACTCGCGGGCCGCCGCGCGGACGATGTCCAGGTAGCGCTCGCGGAAGGCGATGGTGGTGGCCTCGGGGTCCATCAGGCCGCCGCCGATGACTACGAACTTCGGGTCGAGCGCCATCGCCAGGTTGGCCAGGTGCAGACCCAGGGCCCTGGCTTGGAAGTCGAACAGTTCGACAGCGAGTGGATCGCCGCGCTGGGCCAGTCCGCGCAGACTGAAGGCTCGTTCTTTCATGCTCAGGGTCGACTTCGCCAAGTCGTGGTCGGGATATTGTTCCAGTTTCTCGGCCAGCAGGTACGGCAA
Organism: uncultured Anaerolineales bacterium; assembly: GCA_938008865.1. Lineage (GTDB taxonomy): Bacteria > Chloroflexota > Anaerolineae > Anaerolineales > Villigracilaceae > JACPVF01. The sequence continues at coordinate 2,185 of CALLJA010000303.1, read as the reverse complement.
ACCCGAAAGGCAGGTGTAGACCTCAATGCAGCCCCAGGTGCGCCCGCATCCGCAGGGATAGGGTTTCGCACCCAGCAGATGCAGGGGCGCGGGCATGTGGCCGCCTTCCATGCCCGCCAGGGTGTCGCCGTCCAGGGCCAGGCCATGACGGTCAATGTAGGCGCAGCCCAGGCCCGAGCCAGGCGCCAGCATCAGGACCGTGCCGTTGCTGTCGCCGCGCGCATGCTGGGCCTCGGCCACGCCGCCCATGTCGCCGTCGTTACCCACGGTCAGCGGGATGGCGCGTCCTGCGCGGTCGGCAATGGCGCTGGTGTAAGCAGTGTAGACGTCGAAGCCCGTGAACGCATCGGGCAGATTGGCCGAATGGTCGAACACGCCATAACGTTGAAATGGACCAGGCACCGCCAGCCCAACCCCGTTGACCCGATCCCAGGTCAGGTCGTGCTGGGCCAGGTAGGAGTGAACCGCTTCGACCCAGCTGCGCACCACCGCTTCAGGTCCACTCTTCGAGTTGGTGGAGGATTGCAATAATTTGGTCGAGATGGTCGAGCCGTCGCTCCAGACCCCGCCTACTTTGGACGTGGTCGCGCCGCCGTCCGTGCCAATATAAACGCTTTTGCTCATAAGTTCTTTTCAATCTCCTGATTGATTTTCGTTCATGCAACGTCACATTATAACGCCGATAAATCCGAGGGATGCCACCCAAACCAACCAGGTAAGTTGCGAACCAGCCACGGCATCCAAGGCAGGAAACCCCATTGAGGATACTCCCATGATCACTGTTTTTCGAGAAGCCCAAAGCCAGCCTGCCGACATCGTCGAAGCGGAACTGCGCGATATGGTGATTAGCTTCGAGCGTGTGACCCTGACGCCCGAGGAGGTCCCCGCCCGCCTCGGTGCCGACGTGGACCTGCCCGCCATCCAGGACGGAGCCCGCATCATCAGCGGCACAGCGGAATTGCGCACCTATCTGAAAGAGTTGGCCGATTTCTATCATGACTGGCACATGTATCAGGGCGATGCCTGTTATGTGTACGACAACGGACAGAGTTGTTAGGTCAGGGAATCGAGATGCCACCGAATCTTCAGAGGCATTTTTATTTCGGTCTGGAAATTTTCGACTTTTCAGACACTTTCCAGCATATTCGACGTATATCAATCATCCTGCGATACCATAGACCACCCTGGAGGAATCCCAATGAAAGCGATAATGTACGAAAAATACGGAACACCCGACGTTCTACAGCTAAGAGAGATCGATAAGCCCAAGCCCAAGGCAAACGAGGTGCTAATCAAGGTCCATACAGCCTCGATCAACGCCGCTGACTGGCACTTGCTGACCGCCGATATCTTTCTCGTCCGTTTTATGATGGGCCTGTTCAAGCCGAAGTTCAACATCCTCGGCACGGACGTGGCAGGGCAGGTCGAGGCGGTCGGGGCGGACGTCAGGCAGTTCAAAGTCGGCGACGCAGTCTTCGGAGATATATTCGGTCACGGCGGCGGAAGCCTGGCCGAATATGTCACCGCGCCAGAAGGCGCGCTTGCGCTCAAGCCCTCGGCCCTGTCATTCGAGGAAACTGCAGCCGCCCCATTGGCGGCCATCACCGCCCTGCAAGGATTACGAGACGAAGGCCAAATTCAGTCGGGGCAAAAAGTACTGATCCAGGGGGCGTCGGGCGGCGTGGGGACCTTCGCTGTGCAGATCGCCAAGTCGTTCGGCACCAAGGTCACCGCCGTGTGCAGCCCGCGGAATGTGGAAATGGTTCGCTCGCTCGGCGCGGACCACGTCATCGATTACACAAAAGAAGATTTCACCAAAAGCGGCGTACGCTATGACCTGATCCTGGCGGCCAATGGATACCATCCGATCGCGGCGTATAAACGCGCTTTGACTCCGCACGGAATTTACGTCATGGCGGGCGGGAAGTTCAAGCAGATGTTCGAGACCATGCTTCTGGGGCCGTTGATGTCCGAGAAGAACGGCAGAAAGCTAAAACTGCTCTCTGCAAAGTCGAATCAAAAAGATTTGTTGACGATTAAGGAACTTCTTGAAACCAGCAGGATCAAGCCTGTTATCGACAAACGCTACCCCTTGCAAGAAGCAGCGGAGGCGCTGCGCTATCTTGGCGCGGGGCACGCACGCGGAAAAATCGTCATCAACATTTCCGAATAAATTTATCAGGCG
>CALLJA010000302.1 GCA_938008865.1 uncultured Anaerolineales bacterium | reverse complement strand
GCTTGTAGGCCTGCGGCGATTCGTCCAGGCCGCCGCCCAACAGGGTCACGCCGCGCTCCTTGAGGTACTCGTCGCGGGCCGACTTGCTGATGGAGTTGATGGCGGTCTTGCGGCTCATCTGACGGCCTGCACCGTGCGAGGCCGATTCGAGCGAATCGCTTACGCCGCGTCCGCGCACCACGTAGCCTGCATCGCCCATCGAGCCGGGGATGACGCCCAGCGTGCCCTGGCTGGCTGGCGTGGCTCCCTTGCGGTGCACGATGACCGTGCGCCCGTCGGGGAGCTGCTCGCGCCAGGCGAAGTTGTGGTGATTTTCCACCACGGCGGCTTCCCTCAGGCCGACGGCGCGGGCGACGCGCTGATGGATGATGGCGTGGTTGGCCGAGGCGAAGCGCCCCGCCAATTCCATCGCCAGCCAGTATTCCTGGCCCTCCTCCGAGTCGAGCGGGAGCCAGGCCAGGTGGCGCACGGCCTTGTCGAGTTCGGGGTGCTTTTCCATTGCCAGGCGGCTGTAGCGGTCGGCGATCTTGGCGCCCACGCCGCGCGATCCGCTGTGCGAGAGCAGCGCCAGGTATTCGCCAGGCTGGAGTCCGAACATCTCTTCGTGCAGGCGGAACGCGCCCCATTCGACGAAGTGATTGCCCGTGCCGCTGGTGCCAAGCTGGTTCATGGCGGTGTCCTTCAAGGTCCTGAGCTGCGCCGTGGCGGACCAGGCCTCGTCATCGAGCACTGCGTGGTCGGCCTTCTTGCTGCCCGTCCACTTGGCGCCCATGCCGAAGGCGGTCTGTTCCCAGAGCGAATCTTCGAAAGCGGACTTCTTCTGTCCGAGCAGGTGCGGCGAGACCTCGTAGATCGACAGCCGCATACGGCAGGCGATGTCCACGCCGACGGCGTAGGGGATGACGGCGTTATCGGTGGCGAGCACACCGCCGATGGGCAGCCCATAGCCGACGTGCGCGTCGGGCATCAGCGCGCCCGCCACGCTGACAGGCAGGCGCATGGAATTGTCCATCTGGGCGATGGCCGCAGGGTCGATCTGTTCGCGACCCCAGATGGGGTAGTCGAGCGGGCGCTCGCGCAGGGCGTCGTCGGAGGGTTCATCCTTCTTCGACAGGCGGATGCATTCGCGGGCCAGGTCCGCCAACACGGAATCAGCCAGGAAGGGTCCAGGCTCCGTGCGGACGGCCTCCAGCCGCGCCAGGATCGACTCGCGGTCCAGGCCCGAGGCGCTCAGGGTGGCGGCAGCCTGCTTGGCGAAACCGATGATCTTGCCGTCGGGCCAGCCGTGAATCTTCAAAATCTTTCCAGTGATCAACTCGTCGTTCATGACAGGGTTCCTATGATATGGTCGCGTCGCGCCTTGCGGATGTTGCTCATCCCGTACAGTCCGATCCCAGGCAAGTGAGGCGCGACGCGCACTCTCCTGGTTCTATAATAATTGATTATGTTTATCTATGTGCATGATGATGCTCCTTCGAAAAAAAAAGACAGCCACTTTCGAAGTGACTGTCCTGGGCGGGCGCGGGAGTGCGTCGAGATACCTGACGATGTCAACTCGAAAGGGGGATGGCGCAAGGGCCATTGGCTTTGGGGGACAGGTGTTGTATCGGACGCATGGCCTGCATTATAGCATTATTTTTGAAATGGGAAGAATTTGCAGGTTGAGATGTTGTGTCAGCAGTTCTTGAACTGGCTTCGCAGGATTGTCAAATCCTGCGAGCGAGGTGTGGATTTGACAATCCACGCCAGCATAAGTCAGCATAAGTATTCAACATAGTGAC
>CALLJA010000301.1 GCA_938008865.1 uncultured Anaerolineales bacterium | reverse complement strand
GGCTCGAATTACTATTACGCGCTCACGCACGGTGACTTCGCCAATACGGTCTACGATTACCATCCCGCCGTGACCACCACCTGGGTGGTGACCGCAGGGATGTTGACCGTCTTCCCCGAGTATCGCGGATTCGGCCAGGGCTACTTCGATGTGCGCAAGCCCAACTACGACGAGTTCCTTCAGGAGCATGATGTCCGTACGTTGGATATTTTGCGCAACAGCCGCATCGCTCAATCGCTGCTGCTGATCGTGCTGGCGGTGCTGGCCTTCTATTTACTGCAATTGCTGATCGAGCGTCCGCTAGCGCTGGCGGCAGTGGCATTTGCTTTCGATGCGCCGTTTTTCCTCGGCCATTCGCGGCTGATCAACCACGAGGGCATGCTGACGATGTTCGTGGCGGTCTCGACCCTGGCGGCCTATGTCTACATCCACGTGGACCGCAAGCTGGTCTACCTGCTGCTCTCAGGCGCGACCTTTGGCCTGGCGCAGTTGACCAAGTCTCCGTCGATCATTGTGCTGGGTGTCGTCGGCCTGATGTTGTTCGTCGGTTTGTTCGAGCGCGGGAAACCGTTTGGCGCGAAGTTGTGGGATGCGGTCAAGGTGATGTCCATCTGGCTGGGCGTGGCGGCGCTGGTGTATGTCGTATTTTGGCCTGGCATGTGGGTGGCCGCCAATAAGATGCTGTACGAGGTCTACGGCAACGCTTTCAGTTATGCCTTCCAGGGCGCGCGCCTGGATGTGACGCAGGAGGTCGAGCCGCGCAGCTTCGACCTCAACAACGGCCTGAACGGCGTGACCTTGTACCTGCAACGTCTCGTGCTGCGCACCACGCCACTCACCTGGCTGGGACTGTTGCTGACCGTTCCTTCGATGTTCGCGGCGAAGGTCAAGCCTGTGGTCAAGAAGCTGGTCGGGTATTTCTTCCTCACGGCGGTGTTATTCATCCTCATGTTCGGCATCGCCAAGGGACGCGACTCGGCACATTACATTTTGTCCAGCTTCTTCCTGCTGGACCTGATCGCGGTGATCGGTTGGGGCTTCGGTCTGTCCTGGGTGGGGGAGCGCTGGTCGAAGCTGAATCAGGCCTGGGTCCAGGTGGGGGTGCTGGCGCTGATCGTCCTCGGACAGATCGCGAGCGGGCTGTCGTTCTATCCGTATTACTACACCTATGGAAATCCGCTGGTAGTGCGTTCCCCCGGACAATACGTCACAGGCTATGGCGAAGGGCTGGATCAGGCTGCGGCGTACCTCGCGCAGAAACAGGATTCGGACGGGCTGCGCGTCTTTGCTTATAGCGGCATGGGGCCGTTCTCGTATTTCTTCCCAGGGCGGACCGAGGTGATGAAGAAGGCTTATTTCTGGGAGCCTGGTATTCCCTCGGTGGTGAGCGGGATGCGCTGGTCGGAATATGTGGTGGTGTACTCGGTGGTGCAGGAGACTTTGCCCGAGTGCAAAACTTTTTTGGAGGCGATGAAAGCCGTGAAGCCCGAGCACTTGGTCACGTTGTATGGCGTGGAGGTGGCGCGCATCTATCGCACGGCGGATATCCCCGAGAGCGTGTACGAGGCGCTAGCAAAATAAAAAGACGGCCCGCGAGGGCCGTCTTCATTTTAGCGGATGCCGCTGTCGTAGGTGACGATGACCTGGGTGAACTGGCCCGCCGTCACCGTGAACTCCTGGTCGGAGGCGGTGGGGTAGCGTCCCTGCGTCTCGGGGTGCAGGATGTACTTTCCCGACGGGAGCGGGATGCGGAACTTGCCTTCGGCGTCGGTCTGGACCTTGAGAA
>CALLJA010000300.1 GCA_938008865.1 uncultured Anaerolineales bacterium | reverse complement strand
TGGTACCCGTCACGCCTTCGAGGATGATGGCCGCGATCTGGTCGGGACCCTCGTGCTGGATGACCTCCTCAACGTGCTTGATGCACTCGCGGTGACAGGTCTCCTTCGTCCATCCGAACGGGCAGCGGTAGCAGTACGGGTCGAGGAAATGCACCACGCCCGGGATGGCCGGCTCGACGGGCAGGCGGCGGTAATCACCCGTCAGGGCGATCGCACCGTGCGTCGCGCCGTGATAGGAGCGGTAACGCGCTAGAATCTTGTGCTTCCCCGTGTAGAAACGCGCAATCTTGATGGCGTTCTCGTTGGCTTCCGCGCCACCCAACGCAAAAAAAGTCTTCTTCAGGTCGCCAGGCGTGATCTCGGCTAGTTTTTTTCCGAGCAGGCCGCGTGGCTCAGTAGCGGCGCTTGGGCTGACGAAGGTCAACTGCGCGGCCTGTTCCTGGATGGCCTTGACGATCTTCGGGTGCTGGTGGCCCGCGTTCTGGTTGACCAGTTGCGAGGCGAAGTCGAGGTATCGCTTCCCGTCGGCATCGTAGAAGTACACGCCCTCGGCGCGCGTGACGGGAATCGGGTTGACCTGTCCCTGGTTGGACCAGGAATAGAAGGTATATTCCTTGTTCAGGTCCACGATCTCTTTGGATGTGAGCTTGGTCATGGGGTTTTCCTCGTTGATGTCGGAAGTCGAAGGTCGCAACTACCAACCTTCGACTTCCGACGCTCGATTATTTTCTGGCTTCTTTTACGATGTCCGCATAGACATTCAGCGTTTCATCGATGTCAGCCTCGCTATGTGAGTAACACAGGAACCACGGTTCGCGGGCGTCGTAATCGGGCATCACCCCGCGTTCGATGGCCTTTTCGGCCAGGCGCAGGTAAAGGTCGTGGTCGCTTTCACTCCAGTCGCGCTGACAGGTAATGGCTTCCACGCCCAGCGCGAACGAGAACATGGCGGGATACCCGCTCATCGCGGCGGGGATTCCGTTGTCCTCGAAGATCTCCTTCAGGCCGTTCATCAGACGCTGCCCGCGTTGGGCAATGGTCTTCAGGATCGGCCGCTCGCGCATCAGGCGCAGCGTGGCGTAAGCCGCCGCCACCCCGGGTTTGTTGTTGGTATACGTCCCGCCCTGCGAGACGCCTTTGCCAATGATGGACATGATCTCGGCCTTGCCGCCGAAAGCCGCGACCGGGTAACCGTTGCCAAGCGCCTTGGCGTAGGTTGCCAGGTCGGGACGGATGCCGTAATACTCCTGCGCGCCGCCGTTGGCGATGCGAAAGCCCGTCTTGACCTCGTCCAGGATGAAGACCGCGCCGTGCTCAGACGTCTTTGCGCGTATCAGTTCCAGGAAGCCGTGCTGCGGGTCGATCGCGCCGCAATTGCCCTGGCACGGCTCGGTGATGACCGCCGCGATCTGGTCTCCAAAGGACTTCATCACACGTTCGAAGCCTTCGAAATCGTTGAACGGCAGGGTGATGATCATCTCACGCAGATTCTTTGGAATACCCGAGGAGGCGGGCACAGGGATTGGGCTGCGGCGGCTGCCGTAGGCCTCGACCGGCGCGTAAGTGGACCACAACGTATGGTCGTGGAAGCCGTGATAATTCCCTTCGAATTTGAGGATGACCTCGCGGCCCGTGTAGGCGCGCGCCACGCGGATGGCGTGCATGGTAGCCTCGGTGCCCGAACAAGCCAGGCGCGCCATTTCCACGCCCGGGCACATCTCCACAATCGACTCTACCAGCGCCACCTCGAGCTCGCCCGTCATGGCAAACAACAGGCCTTTCTGGATCTCTTCGATCACCTGCGCGTCCACCTCATCGAAAGCGTGGCCGAGGATGATCGGCCCAAAGGCCATGCGATAGTCGATGTAGCGTTTCCCGTCCACGTCCCACAGGTAGGCGCCCTTGCCTTTTTCCACGTAGGGCGTGATACCCTCGCCCCAGTAGCGGAAATTGGAATTGACCCCCAGCGGCATCACCTTCTGGGCGCGCTTCTGCATGGACTGGCTCTTCGTACCGAAAAGACTCATACAACCTCCGATGAACTATTGGGATGCGGAACGGTTCTCGCTGGCGCCGTCCCTGTCCACGATCCGCGCAGGGACCCGCCACTGGTACACGTCCTTGAGCACGATCGGCACGATGGATGTGGTGGTCTTGCGCAC
>CALLJA010000299.1 GCA_938008865.1 uncultured Anaerolineales bacterium | reverse complement strand
ATGAACTTGCGCATCAAATAACGTTCCATAAAGACGGCGGATGTTGAAAAATCCGCCGTTTTTTATGCTTGCTTTTATAGAACATATATTCTATAATCAGGGTATGGACGCGATTGACCGCCTGAAATTGCTTTCCTCGCAGATGACCTTCGAGCCTGATGCAGAACGGGGGGAAAGCGCCGCCCATCCCGTCTGCTTCACCCCCAAGGAACGGGACCAAGCCTTCGTCCACCCCGCCCAACTGCCCAACGGGCAGAAGATCATGCTGCTCAAGACCCTGCTCTCCTCGGCCTGCGAGCGCGATTGCTTCTACTGTCCCTTCCGCGCGGGGCGGGATTTCCGCCGCGCCACCTTCAAGCCCGACGAATTCGCGGGCCTGTTCAGTAAACTAACTCAGTCAGGCGCGGCCGAAGGCGTCTTCCTCAGTTCGGGGCTGGCCAACGGCGGCGTCACCACCCAGGACAAACTACTCGACACGGCCGAGATCCTGCGCAAGCGGCACGGCTTCCAGGGTTACATTCACCTCAAACTCATGCCAGGCGCGGAAAAGGACCAGGTCTTCCGCGCCATGCAACTGGCCGACCGCGTCTCGATCAATCTCGAAGCACCCAATACGAATCGGCTGGCGCGCCTGGCCCCGCATAAGGTATTCCTCGAAGAATTACTGCGACCCTTGCGCTGGGTCGAGGAGATCCGCCGCAGTCAACCCGCTCACCTCGGCTGGAAGGGCCGCTGGCCTTCGACCGTCACGCAGTTCGTAGCGGGCGGCGCCGACGAGTCGGACCTGGAATTGCTGACCACCACCCAGTGGCTGCACCAGAACGTGCGCCTCAAACGCGCCTACTTCTCGGCCTTCCACCCCATCCCCGACACGCCGCTCGAAAACAAGGCCGCGGTCGACCCGCTGCGCGAACATCGGTTGTATCAAGCCTCCTTCCTGTTGCGCGATTACGGATTCGACCTGGAAGACCTGCCCTTCACGAACAAGGAAAACCTCCCGCTTCAAACGGACCCCAAACTGGCCTGGGCACAACTGAATTTGACCCACGCCCCGGTCGAGATCAACCGCGCCGAAAAGCGCGACCTGTTGCGCATTCCTGGCATCGGCCCCAAGACCGCCGAAGCGATCCTCTCCGCGCGCAGACAGCAAAAGGTCAATGACCTTTCTGCCTTAAAAAAACTGGGGGCCGTTGCCGAGCGCGCCGCGCCGTATGTGCTCTTGAACGGCAAACGCCCCGCCTTACAGCCAGCCCTTTTTTGAAATAGACTTCCTGCATAAATGCTCCCGCCGTCGAGGACACGACCTTTTTGTTGTGCAAAAATCCAATCAAGGCCACCCGCACATGCGATGGTTCCATTGCATGTGTTTTGTTTCTTTACCTTAAAAAATATCAATTATTAAGGATAACCCCCTTGCAATACTTTTCATGCTTGCTATACTAAACAACGTGATTTTAAAGACATCACACCGATATAACGATCAAGGAAAGGATTCAACCGATGTCAACCGACGTGATCACGATCCGCACCGAGAACAAGGTTCGCAGTTTGATCGCCCGCCAGGACTTCAAACGCGGCGAAGCCATCTACCAGATCCCTGCCGAAAAAATCTCCGACAAGCCCAACCGCTTCACCGTACAGATGGACCGCAGCCTGCATACCGAGGTCGGCAAACTCTCGGCGCTCAATCACTCCTGCGACCCCAACACGATCCTTGACATGGAGAATATGGTGGTGGTGGCCTGCCGTGACATCAAAGCAGGCGACGAGTTGAGCTTCTTCTACCCGTCCACCGAATGGGAAATGGCCGCCCCGTTCATCTGCCTGTGTGGGTCGCCCAGCTGCATCCACGTGGTGGCGGGCGCGCGCTTCCTGCCGCTTTCCACGCTGGAACATCACTACCTTAATCGCCACATCCGCGAGATGATGATCGACCTGCTTAACAACACCCAGCGCCACCTGCCCTGACACTTAACGAAAAGTTATCCCCTGCGAAGCGGATGATCTTCTCATCCGCTTCGTTATTTTTCGGGTAACACCACGCGTTAGACAACAGATTCGGATTTTTGTCGGCCTGGCTCTTAACTCCTTCTAAATTTCGACATATTTTTCTCATGCAATATTAAACTAGGGCCTGTATAGTTGCACAACTCTTACGGAGGTGAGACATGGATTTCTTTAGTCGCCTGATCACGGCCCTTACTGTTACCCATCCGTTACACCCCATGATCGTCCACTTCCCCATTGCGCTGACGGGCGCCGCGGCCTTCTTCATCCTGCTGGCCCTATGGCGGCGCAGTCCCGTCCTCGAACAGGCCGCCTTTGCCAACATCGCCCTGGCCTCGGTCAGCACCCTGGCCGCCGCCCTGACAGGCATACTGGATAACTTGTCCACGTATGATGGCGAGGCTCCCAATGCGGGCGCAAAGATGGTCCTGGCCACTCTCTTGTTGATACTCACCAGCGCAACCGCCATCCTGCGCGCGCGCAACCCCAAACTTTTTGAAACCCCCGCCAGCAGGCCCTGGTATGTGGCTGCCCATTTCCTGAGTTTCGGGCTGGCCGCCGCACTTGGTTTACTAGGTGGTGTCATTCTGTACGGTTTCTAAATTCACCTCAGAGGAAGAACCATGCCAAAATTTTTCGTCAAACTATTGTTCATCGTCATGGCCGCCGTGATGGTCGTGACCGCCTGCGGAACCGCAGCCGACAACCCCGCATCCTACACCAACCCGCCCGCCTACGAAGACCCGACCCTCGTTCCCGCGATGGACACCGC
>CALLJA010000298.1 GCA_938008865.1 uncultured Anaerolineales bacterium | reverse complement strand
CCGCTCTACCTGGACGTGGTCAACGCCCTGGTGGAAGGCAATCGCACGAACGTCAAGGTCATCGGCGGCCGCTATGGCCTGTCCTCCAAGGAATTTACGCCCGCGATGGTCAAGGCCACGCTGGACGAACTGTCCAAGCCTGCGCCCAAGAACCACTTCACGGTCGGCATCGTGGACGACGTGGCCCACACCAGCCTGGACGTGGACGCCTCCTTCTCCATTGAATATGAAGAGACCGTACGCTGTCTGTTCTTCGGCCTCGGCTCCGACGGCACCGTGGGCGCCAACAAGAACTCGATCAAGATCATCGGCGAAGAGACTGATAACTACGCGCAAGGCTACTTCTACTACGACTCAAAAAAATCTGGCACCGTGACCATGTCGCACCTGCGCTTTGGCCCCAAGCCGATTCGCGCGCCATACCTGATCGAGATGAACCAGGCCGGTTTCGTGGCCTGCCATCAGTTCACCTTCCTCGAACGCGTGGATATGCTCAAGTACGCCAAGCCGGGCGGCACCTTCCTGCTCAACAGCCTGTATGGTCCGGAAGAGATCTGGGATAACCTGCCGGTCGAAATCCAGAAGGACATCATCACGAAGAAACTTAAATTCTACGTGATCAACGGCTACGATGTGGCCGAGAAGACCGGCATGGGCGGCCGCATGAACACCATCATGCAGACGGCCTTCTTCGCCATCAGCGGTGTCCTGCCGCGTGAACAGGCCATTGCCGAGATCAAGCACGCCATCGAGAAGACCTATGGCAAGCGCGGCGAGGCCGTCGTCAAGATGAACTTCGACGCGGTAGACGCCACTGTCTCGAATCTGTACGAAGTCAAGATTCCATCCAAGGTGACAGCCGTCAAGTCGCGCCGCCTGCCGGTCCCGGCCGAAGCGCCCGAATTCGTGCGCGACGTGCTCGGCCAGATCATTGATGCCGACGGCGACAACCTGCCCGTCTCGGCCTTCCCGGTCGATGGCACCTTCCCCACCGCCACCACCCAGTGGGAAAAGCGCAATCTGGCGCTCGAAATCCCCGTCTGGGAAGCGGACCTGTGCATCCAGTGCGGCAAATGCGTGATGGTCTGCCCGCACGCCGTCATCCGCCACAAGGTGTACGACAAGGCTGCCCTGACCAGCGCCCCTGAAACCTTCAAGTCGATGGACTCGAAGTTCAAGGAATTCCCCGGCATGGCCTACACCGTGCAGGTGGCTCCCGAAGACTGCACGGGCTGCACGCTGTGCGTGGAAGTCTGTCCCGCCAAGGACAAGACTCAGGTAGGCCGCAAGGCGCTCAATATGGCCCCACAGCAGCCCTTGCGCGAGAGCGAAGCCAAAAACTGGGACTTCTTCATGGGCATCCCCGACCTGGACCGTAAACTGGTCAACCCGTCCACCATCAAGAACGCGCAGTTGCTGCGTCCGCTCTTTGAGTTCAGCGGCGCCTGCACCGGCTGTGGTGAAACGCCCTACGTCAAACTGGTCTCGCAGCTGTTCGGCGACCGCGCCGTCGTGGCGAACGCCACGGGCTGCTCGTCCATCTACGGCGGCAACCTGCCCACCACCCCATGGACCGTTGACTCGAAGGGCCGCGGCCCCGCCTGGTCCAACTCGCTGTTCGAAGACAACGCCGAATTCGGCCTGGGCATGCGCCTGACCCTCGACAAACAGAACGAATACGCCCGCGAATTGCTGGCGGGCTTCGAAAAGGAACTCGGCGCAGACCTGGTTTCCGCCATCCTCAAGGCCGACCAGTCCACCGAGGCTGGCATCGAGGAGCAGCGCGAACGTGTCGCGGCCCTCAAAGCCAAGCTCGGCAACAGCCAGGACTCGCGCGCCCGCGATCTGGTCAGCATAGCCGACAGCCTCGTCAAGCGGTCCGTCTGGATCATCGGCGGCGACGGCTGGGCCTACGATATCGGCTACGGCGGTCTCGACCACGTTCTCGCCAGCGGCCGCAACGTCAACATCCTGGTGCTCGATACCGAGGTGTACTCCAACACGGGCGGCCAGGCCAGCAAGTCCACGCCGCGCGCGGCGGTGGCCAAATTCGCCATGGGCGGCAAGGGCCTGCCCAAGAAGGACCTCGGCCTGATTGCCATGTCCTACGGCTACGTCTACGTAGCGCGCGTTGCCATGGGCGCCAACGACCAGCAGACCCTGCGCGCCTTCCTGGAGGCCGAGGCCTACGACGGCCCGTCCCTGATCATTGCCTACAGCCACTGCATCGCCCACGGCTACGATATGGCCAAGGGCCTCGAGCAGCAAAAGTTGGCGGTCCAGTCGGGTCACTGGCCGATGTACCGCTACGATCCGCGCATGGCCGAAAAGGGCCAGAACCCGCTCCTGATCGAGTCGAAGGAGCCGACCATCCCCGTCTCGCAGTACGCGTATAATGAAACGCGTTATCGCATGTTGACCCAGATGGACGAGGCCCGCGCCGAGAAGTTGATGGCCGAGGCCCAGCACGACGCCAAGGCCCGCTGGACCCTGTACCAGCAGATGGCCGCCATGCATTACAATGGCAGTGACAACAAGGAAAGCTAAAACTGAAAAGGGACCAGGCGGGCCTTGCCTGGTCCCTTCTTTGAACCAGTCCCTGAAATATAAGGAGCCAGCATGACCGACCTTTCCACCACTTATCTCGGCTTAAAACTCAAGAATCCGCTTGTGGCCTCAGCCTCTCCCCTTTCCAAGAAAGTGGAAAAAGCCAGGCAGCTAGAGGAAGCGGGCATTTCAGCAGTTGTGATGTACTCGCTCTTCGAGGAGCAGATCATCCACGAAAGCCTCGAACTGGACCATTACCTGACCCGCAGCAGCGACACGGGCGCCGAAGCCATGTCCTACTTCCCTGATTCAGGCACCTACAGTCTCGGCCCCGACAAGTACCTCGACATGGTGTCGGGCCTGAAAAAGGCACTCAGCATCCCCGTCATCGGCAGCCTGAACGGCGTCTCGCGCGGCGGCTGGACCCGCTATGCCCGCCGCATCCAGGATGCAGGAGCCGACGCCCTGGAACTGAACCTGTACTACATGGCCACCGATCCCAACCTGAAGAGTGAAGACCTCGAAAACGCCCAAGTCGAACTTGTGGCCGAGGTAAGCGCCGCGATCAAGATCCCGTTGGCAGTCAAACTCAGCCCCTACATCACCAGCCTGTCTAATTTTGCCCACCGTCTTGTGGATGCGGGCGCAAAGGGCCTGGTGCTGTTCAACCGCTTCTACCAGCCCGATTTCGACCTGGATGAACTGGAGATCGTCCACAGTCTCGACTTGAGCACTCCCGCCGAGATGCGCCTGCCACTGCGTTGGGTCTCGATCCTCAACGACAAGACCCCGGCCGACCTGGCCATCACCAGCGGAGTCCACACCGCCGCCGACGTGTTGAAGGGCATGATGGCGGGCGCCAAGGTCACCATGATGGCCTCTGCCCTGCTGCGCGAGGGGCCGCAGATCGTCGCACCGATGTTGGGCCAGATCCAGTCTTGGATGAAGGAACGCGAGTATGAGTCCATCCAGCAGATGCAGGGCAGCATGAGCCAGAAGTCTGTGGCTGAACCTGCCGCGTTTGAGCGCGCCAATTACATGAAGGTACTGGATTCATTCCGCAGCCTGCCGTAAACATACAGACAAAAAAAGACCTCCGTTTTGCGGAGGTCTTTTTTTGTTGCAATAAATGCAGGAGGGTTATCCGAGCGACTCGAGGGTGGTGCTGCCGTTGGCGTTCTTGCGGTGACGGAAGGTGATACGTCCGCGAGTCAAATCGTAAGGAGACATTTCGACAGAGACACGGTCCCCCAGCAGAATGCGGATGTAATACTTGCGCATCTTTCCGGACAGATAGGCAAGCACCTGGTGGCCGTTATCCAGCTTTACGTGGAATTGCGTACCCGGCAGGGCCTCCACGACGGTGCCTTCCATCTTGATCTTGCCTTCATCTTTCGCCATACGACCTCCTGACACGGGCCCAAAACGGACCCAGCTTACTCGTTATCCTTGAACTGGCGACGCTTGATGCGGCGGATCGCCTTCTTCTTTTCCATGCGGCGCTGTTCACTCTTGGAGACGAACCAGCGTTTGCGGCGCACGGTGCTTAAAATACCGCTCTTGACGATTTTCTTGCGAAACCGCTTGAGCAGGGAGTCCTGCGACTCACCATTGCGCAAATTGACAACAGCCACGAAATTCACCTCCTTTCGAACAGGCCTTCTTAAAAAAAGAAAGCCTCGGACTCAGACAGGCCGAGGGACATATCAGGAAGAAACGACATACATGATCGCATGATCAAACAGACGCTTCACACTCCTCATGATGAACAGGAGGGACAAACCCTCAGCCAAGTCAGCGTGCGGATTATACTATACAAGCATAATACTGAGAAGATTTTAATCTGGACAGGGTAAAAAAGCCCTGCGATTATTAAAAGAAAAGTCTCTTGGCAATGACCTACTCTCCCAGGAGGTCTCCCTCCAAGTACCATCGGCGCTGACGTGCTTAACTTCCGGGTTCGGGATGTAACCGGGTGTACCCACGTCGCTCAAATCACCAAGAGACAATTTCACTAGGTTGGTCTGAACAGCAATTGAATGTATTTGTTTTCGGAAAAGTACCAAGTTCTCCGCACCACGGGAGGAAGCCCTCGACCATTAGTACAGCTTAGCTCAACACATTACTGTGCTTACACTTGCTGCCTATGTAGCAGGTAGTCTTCCTGCGGTCTTACTCTGTTAACCAGAATACAGGGATCTAATCTTGAGGCGAGTTTCCCACTTAGATGCTTTCAGCGGTTATCTCT
>CALLJA010000297.1 GCA_938008865.1 uncultured Anaerolineales bacterium | reverse complement strand
CCAACTCCATCGGATGGAAAACCCGAAAGGAGACGACATGACCCGTACCCGAGCCTTTGCCTGTCTGCCCTTGACGCTTGGCCTGGCCGCCATTTTGATGCTTGCGGCCTGTGCCCCGTCCGCCTCTTTTGCTCCCATGCCCACGGCAACCCGCGCCGGAGACACGCCTGCGCTGCCAGCCGATACTCAAACTCTCGAAACGGCGACCCAGCCCACGGTCCAGACAGAGGCGGCTGCACCCGCCGCAGTGGCCACTTCGCGCGGACCTACCCTCGAAGCCAGCGATCCAACAATGGTTCAACTAGCTTCTGGCGGATTGCAACTGGTGGAATTCTTCCGTTTTACCTGATCAGCCTGCCGCTCCATGGCGCCCATGGTTCATGGGCTTGAAGCAAAGTATTTCGGACAAGTCAAATTCTCGTATCTCGATGCCGACGACCCGCGCACGAGTGGCTTTCAAAGCGCGCTCGGGTTCCGTTACCAACCCGAGTTGTACTTGCTGGACGCGAATGGCAACGTGTTGAGGAAATGGATCGGTTTCACTGCGCAAGAGGAACTGGAAGCCGCCTTTGCCGAGTACTTGAAGTGAAACACTCTCCGCGAATTAACGAGAAGGAGTCTAGCAGAGGTCTTTCCTGGTTAAAAACGATGGAGCCAAATTCTTCGAGCAGGCCCTCCTCCCTGCGCAAAGGGATTGAGGGCCTGCTTTACACCTTACAAGACTGTATTGGGGAAATCGGGCCAGAAATGCCTACCATGCCATATAATCGTCTCCAATATGGCGAATTTTTCTTCCCTGCGCGGCGCGCGGGGACGCCTGCCAGAGGTCCTGTACAAGGGTGGCGTGGGGCTGGCGGCCTGCCTGATCCTGGGGCAGACAGGTTTATGGATCCTCCTGCGCGAGGCGCCTGCGCGCGTCATCTTGAACGATCTGGCTTCCGTCCTCGGAAGCCTGCTTGCGTTTGCGGCGATGCTGTACGCAGCGCGCTGGTCGGCGCGTTTCGACCGTCGCTTGGGCCGCTCATGGGGATTGTTCACGCTGGCCATGTTCAGTTGGGCGCTGGGTGACCTGCTGTGGGCGGCGCTCGAACTCGGCTGGAAAACCCCCCCATACCCCTCGCTGGCCGATTTTTTCTATCTTGTCTCGTACCCGCTCTTCCTGGCGGGCATTCTAACCTTTCCGCGCCAATTGGGTGAAAACCGCCAGGCCCGCGGCCTGTGGCTGGATATTTTCATCGTCATGCTCTCGGCGGTCGGAATTTACTGGAATTTATTCCTGAATGACTTGCTAGCCGAACCAGCCTCACGTACCGCGTTGATGATCGCGGCGGCCTATCCTATTGGTGACTTGCTGTTAATCCTGACCACCACGCTGATCCTCTTCCAGCCGCGCCTGCCGCAGTGGTTCGCGCCTTTCCTATGGATGTTGGCGGGGCTGTCGTTCATGGCCTTTGCCGATGCCATCTTCTCGCTTGCCAGCCCATCCTTCGACTCCAGTCTGTTCTACAACCTGCTCTTTACGCTCGCGCCCCTGTTGTTGATGCTGAGCGGACTCTCGCAGGCGCTGCAGGTCGAACGCGCCGTGAAGGAATCCAGAACCATGCCCTTCCATCGTTACGAGGGCGCGCTCAAAACCGTGCGGCTGGTCACCCCCTTCCTGTGGCTGCTGCTGGCCTATATCCTGCTTCACGTCGGCGGTAGGCAGAAACTGCCCGACGAGGCCCTGATGCACGAGGCCTGGATGGGCGTCATCATCCTATTGCTGGTGGTACGTGAGGTGCTGGTCTCGCTGGATAACGAACACCTGGCGAACGAACTGCGCGGCCTGAACGACACCCTTGAAAAGCGTGTGGCCGAACGCGCCTCCAGCCTGACGCTTGCCAATTACGAATTGCGCCGCGAAATGGACGAGCGTCGCCGCATCGAGGTTATGCTGCGCGAGCGCGAGGAACGCCTGGCGCATTTTGCCCTGCACGACGCGCTGACGGGCCTGCCCAACCGCGCACTGTTGACCGACCGCCTTTCACAAGCCATCCAGCGCGGGCTGCGCCACCCCAATGAACGTTATGCGGTGCTCTTCCTGG
>CALLJA010000296.1 GCA_938008865.1 uncultured Anaerolineales bacterium | reverse complement strand
CGCCTCTACAACGCCGGCATCACCGGCGGATGCTCCAGCTCGCCCCTGCTCTACTGCCCGGGCAGCGGCGTGACGCGCGCCGAGATGGCCATCTTCCTGCTGCGCGGCATCCACGGCTCCTCGTACACCCCGCCCGCCGTGGGCGCCAGCACCGGCTTCGACGACGTGCCCACCACTCACTGGGCTGCCGCCTGGATCAAGCAGCTGGCCGCCGAGGGCATCACCAGCGGCTGTGACGCCAGTAACTTCTGTCCCACCCGTGTTGTCACCCGCGACCAGATGGCCGTCTTCCTGCTGAAGGCCAAATATACCTCCTCGTATGTTCCGCCCGCCGTGGGAGCCAGCACCGGCTTCAGCGACGTGCCCACCACCCACTGGGCCGCCGCCTGGATCAAGCAACTGGCTGCCGAGTCCATCTCCACCGGCTGCGGCAGCGGCACCTTCTGCCCTGGCAGTTCCGTGGCCCGCGACCAGATGGCCGTCTTCCTGGTCAAGACCTTCAACCTGCCGTAACTCCGACAAAACAAAAAACGCTCCCAAGTTCGGGAGCGTTTTTTGTTACTTCGAGTCCTCGCAAAATCGACGGATGGCCCCGGCCACGTACTCGGCATCCTCCAGGCTCAGGTGCGGACCCATCGGCAGGCTGAGTTCGCTGGCGGCGATGCCTTCCGCGATGGGGAAAGCACCCTGCGGGATGCCCATATCGCGATAGGCCTCCGAGAGGTGCGGCGGGACGGGATAATGAATCAGCGTATCCACACCTTGAGACGCCAGGTACTTTTGCAGTTCGTCGCGGCGCGGATGCAGGACGGTGAAAATGTGCCAGATGGGTTCGGCCCATTCGGGCGCGTGCGGCAGGGTCAGCCCGGGCAGGCCCGAGAGGCGCTCGACGTAATACTCGGCAATCCGCGCGCGACGTTGATTCCACTCGTCGAGCGCGGGAAGTTTAGCGCGCAGGAAGGCCGCGTGCAGTTCGTCCAACCGCGAGTTGTAGCCCTTATGCTCGTTGTAGTACTTGACCTTCGAGCCGTAATTGCGCAACATACGGATCCTCTCGGCCAATTCATCGTCATCCGTCAGCACGGCGCCCGCATCACCCAGCGCGCCCAGGTTCTTGCCCGGATAGAAACTAAAGCCCGCGGCGTGACCCAGCGCACCCGTCAAGCGCCCCTTGTAACGCGCGCCCTGCGCCTGGGCCGCATCTTCGATCACCTTAAGATTGTGACGCGCGGCGATCTCCATCAGCGGGTCCATGTCGGCGGGCTGGCCGTAGAGATGCACAGGCAGGATGGCTTTCGTGCGCGGGGTGACCGCCGCCTCGACGCGCAGCGGGTCCAGGTTGTAGGTGCGGGCGTCTGGTTCAACGGGAACCGGCCTGGCTCCAGAATAAGAGACCGCCAGCCAGGTAGCGATGTAGGTGTTCGAGGGCACGATCACCTCGTCGCCCTCGCCGATCCCGTATCCGCGCAGGATCAGGTGCAGGGCCTCCAATCCGTTGCCAACACCCAAACAGTGGCGGGCACCGCAATAGGCGGCAAACTCGTTCTCGAAGGCCTTGACCTCCTCGCCCAAAATGTACCAGCCCGATTCCATCACGCGCTGATAGGCCGCGTCCAGTTCGGTTTTGAGTTCCTGGTAGGGCGACTTCATATCGAGAAAGGGGACTTTACGCTGGCTCATTGGCCCAGTTCCTTCAGGAAAAGATCGTAATCTCGGATGTAATCTTCGGCCTTGTACAGATCGGAAGCCAACACCAACAGCACGGCATCGGCGGAATATTTGTATTCGGTGGCCCACACCATCGGCGGAACGTGGATGCCGCGGTTGGGGCGGTCGAGCAGCACCTCGGCGCGGCGCTGGCCGTCATCCACCACCACCGCGCAACTGCCCTTCACACACACAAGAAATTGATGGCAGGTACGGTGCGCGTGTTCGCCGCGCACCTCACGGCTGGGCACATCGAAGACCAGGAAATAACGCTGCGGGACGAAGGGCAGGAACTGGCCTACCTCGGCAAAACTCAGACTCCCACGCAGGTCCACCACCAGCGGGAGGGCCACCACCGAGACACCCCTCACGCCCACCGCCCGCTCCTGGACCTCAGCCTGTTCCCCCACCGACGGGCGGGGCAGCCGCCCGCGGTCTGAATCCACGTAGCCGATGATGCGGGCGGGGTTGCCGACCACGATGGCGTAAGGCGGTACATCCTTGGTGAC
>CALLJA010000295.1 GCA_938008865.1 uncultured Anaerolineales bacterium | reverse complement strand
TGGCTGACCATGTTGTCGATCTGGTCGTTCTGCAGTTTGACGTCATGGTTGGCTTCCGCGGAAATAACCTCGTAGCCCTTCTCTTCGAGAAGTTTGCGCATCAGGACTTCTTCGTTCTTCCAGCGTTCGGTCGCAAAGTCGGAGAAGGACAGGCCGATCTTGATCTTTCCACCGGAGGACTGGGCGGCGCCGCTGCAAGCGGTGAGCGTCATGGCGGCGATGACCATCAAAGAGAAGACGATCATCAAAACACGGTTCAATTTCATTTTCAGGCTCCTTTTACTAGAATTAGGTGACTTCGTATGCGGGAAGGGAAGGATGAGTATCGCGATTCGGGTGCCTCCAGGGGTGGAATGTAGATCACGCACGCGTGATTTCTAATTGATTGCCAGTTCGCGCAAGATATCGTCCAGCACGACTGCCACCGCGCCCAACACACAAGCCTCGGTGTTCCGTTCGGAAAACTTGATCTGCAGGTTCTCGACCGACGGCTGTAACGCGTTGGAGACGATGGTCTTCTCGATGATCGAATGCAGGATGTCTTTTCCCGCAATGAAAGCGCCGCCGATGACGACCATTTGCGGATTGAAAATATTGACCAGGTCGGCGATTCCCACGCCCAGGTTTACGGCCACGTCTTCCATCGCCTCGCGGCAGATGACATTCCCGTCCAGGGCAAACTGCACGATCATCTCGAAGGTAAGGTTGCCGAAATCGCCAGAGCAGGCTTCTAACAGTTGCATATCCTGTCGGACACTCAGTTCGTTCTTCACACGGCGAAGCACGGCGCGCGGCCCCACCAGGGTCTCCCAGCAACCGACCCGCCCACAGGCGCACAACTCGCCCTGCGGGTCGCGCTGGATGTGCCCGATCTCCCCGCCGTACCCGTTCGCACCGCGGAATAACCGGCCGTCGAGCATCACGCCGCCGCCCAGGCCGATGTCGGAGGAAAGGTAGATGAAGTTGTCGGTATGGCGGGCCACCCCAAAGTAATACTCCCCCAGCGTGGACAGATTCGCCTCGTTATCGATGTAAATGGGCAGGTGAAAACGCTGATTCCACATCAGGCGCAGGGGTACATTCTGCCAGTGCAGGTTTGGAGCCATGATCAGATTTCCCTGCCGCACATTGACCAGGCCCGGCAGCCCCACGCCGATCCCCAGCGGCCGCAGGGTATGCTCCTTGGCGATGTCGAGCGCCTGTTCGATGTAGGTTTCGGCCTGATGAATAATATCGGTTTGAGATTGGGAAGGAGAGGTTTTTACACGGGTTTCCCACAACAACTCGGCTACAAAGTTCGTCAAAAGCACAGAGATGAAATCCACCCCGATCTCCACCCCAATGACCGCCCCGCCGTCAGGCCTCAACCGCAGCAAGATGGACGGACGCCCAACCTTCGAGTCTTGCAACTGGTCCTCGAGGACCAGCCCTTCTTCGATCAACGAATTGACGATGTTGGAGACCGTTCCGCGCGTCAAACCCGTAATATTTGCCACCTGGGCGCGCGAAACAGGCGCATGAAGCCGCAAGGTATTGAGAATGAGAGACCTGTTGACTTTCCGTACCTTTTCCTGATCGCCAGTGAACATAGGAATCTGCCTACTTAGTTTAATGGTTATATAAACTAACTGTTTGTATTATAAAGAGATTTACAAAAAAAGCAAGAGGGAATTTTCACAAAGTGCGCAATTCCCTGCCCAAAATGGGCGAACACGCCCCGCCTCACCCGGGAATCGAAAAAATAGCCCTCCCGAACCAAAGGCTCAGGAGGGCCGGTAATTCTGCCTACCCTTGTCCAGGGGATAGGAGAAGAAACCCACAAATCGGTCTACGTCACCGTCACCGGGCAGACGAATATGCGCTCACGGATCAGCATCTTCGGCGCACCCACGATCTCGAACTCGCCGCGCAGGCGGATGTCGTCGCTCGAGCTGCCGAGCATGACGAAGACCCGCCCGGGTTCGAGCACGAGGTTCACGTCGGCGTCGTAAAAGGCCAGTTGGTCAACGGGCAGGTGGAAGGTCACGGTTTTGGATTGGCGCGGTTCGAGCGTCAGGCGCGAGTAGCCTTTCAATTCCTTCATCGGGCGCGGGACGCTGGCATATTCGTCGCGGATGTAGAGCTGGACCACCTCGTCGCCGCGGACCTCGCCCGTGTTGGCGACCGTCAGCGTGATGTCCAGCCCCTCCCCCGCTGTGGCCTGACTCCGCGCAATCGACAGGTTGCTGTACTCGAAAGTGGCGTAACTCAACCCATGTCCGAAGGGATAGAGCGGCGTGGCCTTCTCGGAGACGTAATCGATGTACCAGTTCGATTTCATGCCCGAAGGTTTGTGGTTGTAGAAGATCGGCAACTGGCCCACGCTGCGCGGGAAGGTGACGGGTAACTTGCCGCCCGGGTTGACCTCACCAAACAGGATGTCGGCCACTGCTGCGCCGCCCTCCTCGCCCGGCAGCCAGGCCTCGAGGATGGCGTTCGCGCGCTCGTCCAGCCACGGGATGGCATACGGGCGGCCGTTGACCAGCACCACCGCCACAGGTTTGTCTGTCGCAAGGATGGCTTTGGCAAGGTCCTCCTGCACGCCTGGCAGGCGCAGGTCGGCGCTGTCGCGGGTCTCGCCCGAGGTGCAATTCGGGGTCAGGCCCGAGCGGTCGCCCAGCACGAGGATCACGGCGTCGGCCTGCATCGCCGCGCGGATGGCCTCATCGAATCCACTCGTATCGGCGGAGAGATGGTCACAGCCTTTGGCATACAGCACTTTCGTGTCGGGCGTCACCGCCGCCTGGATGCCTTTCAGCACGTTGACGACCTTAACGTCATACTCTGCCAATTCCTGTTCATCGATATTGATGAAGGAAGAATCGGGCGGCGCCTGGAAACTCACCAATTCCTTCGTGGCGGCGTAGGAATAATCGCCAAGCAGGCTGCGGCCATTGTCCGCATTGGGGCCAATGACCGCCAGCGTGCCAACCGTCTTCTGGAGCGGCAGCAGGCCATCGTTCTTGAGCAGGACCATGCTCTTGCTGGCGATCTCGCGCGCCAGGGCGCGCTGTTCGGCGGTCTCGAAGACTTCGACCACGCGCCCCTCATCCACGTAGGGATTCTCGAACAGACCCAACTCGAACTTTTTATACAAGTGACGGCGCACGGCCGTATCCACGGTTTCGATATCGAGGTCGCCTGCGTCGAGCGCCGCCTTGAGCGCGTCGCCATAGCAGACGATGGTGGGCAGTTCCACGTCGATGCCTGCATCGAGCGCCAGCCGCCCCGCCGTGGCAAGGTCGGCGGCCGCGTTGTGATAGTTGTGGATCATGACCACGGCGTCGTAGTCCGAGACGACCAGGCCATCGAAGCCGAGTTCGCCACGCAGCAGGTCGGTCAGGATACGGCGCGAGGTGGCTACCACCTCCCCATCCAGTTCGGGGTAGGAATTCATGATGGTCGCCAGTCCTGCATCACGGATAGCTGCCTGGAACGGGCCGAGGAAGACCTCGTACAGTTCGCGTTTACCGATGTGGACAGGCGCACAATTCTGTCCGCCCTGCGAGAGGCTATGACCGATGAAATGTTTGCCCGTGGCCATCACGCCTTCGGATAGGTCCGCGCCCTGCATGCCGCGGACGTAGGCCATGCCAAAGTGGCTGACCAGGGTCGGGTCCTCGCCGAAGGTCTCTTCGGTGCGGCCCCAGCGTGGGTCTCGCGAAACGTCTAATACGGGGGCCAGCGCCTGTCGCGCACCGATGGACAGCAGTTGCTTGCGGATGGTCTGGGTCATGGCTTCGGCCAGTTCGGGCTGGAAGGTGCTGGCCAGGCCGATCATCTGCGGATACATACTGCCGCCCAGGATCATCGCACCCGAGCAGCTCTCCTCGTGCAAAATGGCGGGGACGCCCAATCGTGTTTCCTCAACCAGGAATCTCTGGATCTGGTTGCCCACCCTTGCCGCCGAGAGCGGATCCAGTGTGGACGCACCCGCCACGCGGGTGATCTGCCCGATCCCCTGGCCAAGTTTCACCCGGACGCGGTCCATATCCAATGCGCCGCCCGTTTGCAGTTCGTACATCCAATACGAGCCGATCTGGGCCAGTTT
>CALLJA010000294.1 GCA_938008865.1 uncultured Anaerolineales bacterium | reverse complement strand
AGCGGTCCACCACCAGGCCGGGGATGCCGTCTGATTCGGCGTGGATCAGGCGGACGGAATCCGTGTCGCGGGTCAGGTGCAAGGCGTCGCGCGTGGCCAGCGCGGCGCGGATGCGCCTGCGGAAGAAATCGGCGTTGACCTCTTCGGCGGGGTCGAAGGTCCAGACGCGCGCGCGGATCTGCGAGGCGGGTGAATAGGCGGCTCGGGCCAGGAATTCCCGATTTAACGAGAGCAGGTCCACGGTCCCGCCTGGGGTGGGTTCGTCTTCCACCTGCTGGATCGCACCCGAGAAGACCCACGGATGACGGCGCAGCAGCGATTTCTCGCGTCCAGGTTTGAGGAGGATCGGCATCAGCTTTTTCCTTCTTCAGCGAACGGGCGAAAGCGTTCCATCCATTTATGCGGTTCGGATAGGGCATCGAATCCATACTGACGATACAACCCATGAGCGTCAGCGGTCGCCAGCGTCCAGCGGCGCATGGTGCTCAGGTCAGGGTGTTCCATGATGGTCTGCATCAGCCACTTGCCGAGGCCATGCGCGCGATAATCCTCGTGGATGAAGACGTCGCACAGATAGGCGAAGATGGCATAATCGGTGACGACGCGCGCCAGGCCGATCTGCCGTTCACCGTCGTAGACGCCGAAGACCAGCGAGTTTTGCAGCGCACGCTCGGTGCGTTCGCGCGGACGTCCCTGGGCCCAGTAGGCGCGCGTCAGCATGTCGGTGATGACGTCCACGTCCAGACGGGCGGGATCGGTGGAAATGAGGAAGCCGTCGCGGCGGACTTCATAAAATTTATTCATGGCGGGAGTGTATCACAAGTGGTATCATGACGGCCTGCCAAAGGAGATGCATGTTCAAACCCATTCGCTGGAAACAATTTCCGAGAGATTTCCTGGTCATCCAGGTCGGCTTTTTGCTGTTCGGGTTGGCGATCACGCTGATGATCCGCGCCAACCTGGGGACGAGCGCCTGGGCGGTTCTGGAAGTGGCCTTGTCCAAGATCCTGCATATCACGGTCGGGACGATGACCGTGTTGATGGGGTTCATCGTGCTTTCAGGCGCGCTGATCATGCGCGAGAGGCTGGGCTGGGGCACCTTGGCCAATATCTTGTCCATCGGGCCGTGGGAGGATTTCTGGCTGGCCAGAGTCCCTTCGGTGAGCGACAACCTGCCCTTGCAGATCGGCATGTTGCTGGCGGCCATCTTTTTGATGGGACTGGCCAGCGCCATCTACATCGGTGTGGATGCGGGCGCGGGTCCGCGCGACAGCATGATGCTGGCGATCAAGCGCACCACCGGCGTCAGCATCCGCGTGGCGCGCGGCATCATCGAGGTGACGGTGGTCACCATCGGCTGGCTGCTGGGCGGGCCAGTGGGAATCGGCACGCTGGTCTACGCCTTGCTGGTGGGACCGTCCGTGCAGTTGGGCTTCAAGATCTTCAATGTCCAACCGCATAAACCGTTGGCGGTCGAAGTGCAAGCAGAGATCGAAGGGGGAGCGGAGTAGGATCGAGTTCAGACATCGGCAAGTGACGGAAGACAACTTTATGGGTTTCGAGAACGATACGGTCATTCTGTACGATGCGTTGACGGGGGAATGGTTGAAGTTCGCCCGCCCAGCCCGCGTTGTAATGGCGCGCGCTGTGGACAAGGTGTTGGCTGCATTGCAGGAGGTCGAAGCCAGTGTCAACAACGGAGTATGGGCGGCGGGATTTGTCTCGTATGAGGCGAGTCCCGCCTTCGATTCCGCGTTGACCGTCCAGGCGGATGATGGGGATTTTCCACTCTTGTGGTTTGGCCTGTACGCTGCCCCTGAGATCATCCCCGCGCCAACCCCGCCCGACGGCGATGTGCCATCCATCCCCTGGCAGGCCGACATCGCCGAGGACGAGTACGCGCGCGGCTTTGCGCAAGTCAAGGAGGCCATCGCTCATGGCGAGACCTACCAGGTCAACTACACCTTTCGGCTGCGCGCACCCTTCCACGGCGACGCATGGGACCTGTTCCGACGCATGGCGCGCGCGCAAGGCAGCGGCTACCCCGTCTACGTCCAGACGGCAGATTGGACGATCTGCTCCGCTTCGCCCGAATTGTTCTTCACCTTGCAAGAGTCCACGCTGACCTCCAAGCCGATGAAGGGCACCGCCGCGCGCAAACCGACTCCTGCCGAAGACCGCATCCAGGCCGACTGGCTGCGTACCTCCGAAAAGAATCGCGCCGAGAACGTCATGATCGTGGACATGGTCCGCAATGACATGGGGCGCATCGCGCGTCTCGGCAGTGTGCGCGTGCCGCACCTGTTCGCAGTGGAAAAATATCGCACGGTCTGGCAGATGACCAGCACGGTACAGTGTGAGACGGATGTCTCCCTGGCCGACGTCTTCCGCGCCCTTTTTCCCGCCTCGTCCATCACGGGCGCGCCCAAGGCCCGCACCATGCAGCTCATCACCGCGCTGGAGAAGCATCCGCGCCGCATCTACACGGGGGCGCTCGGTTATCTTGCGCCTGGCCGCCGCGCGCAGTTCAACGTGGCCATCCGCACGGTGCTGATCGACCGCCGCACAAGTCAGGCGGAGTATGGCCTGGGCGGCGGTATCGTGTGGGACTCGGAAGGCCGCGACGAATTGCAGGAAGCCTACACCAAGGCGCGCGTGTTGACCCAGCCTGTGCCGAGCTTTGAGTTGTTGGAGACGATGCTATGGGAGCCCGAGAGCGGATTCCGTCACCTGGACGCGCACCTCGCGCGACTGGCCGAATCCGCTGATTATTTTTCCGCGCCCGTGGCTGTGGATGCGCTGCGAGGAAGCCTCTCGGCGCTGACGGCGACTCTCGCGCCGCGCCCGCAGCGGGTCCGCGTGCTGGCCGCCCTCGACGGGGAAACGCGTCTCGAAGCGAGTCCACTTGCGGCGTTGCCGAGTCCGTATCGCGTCCGTCTGGCCCGCCGCCCCGTCGACTCGCGGGACATCTTCCTGTATCATAAGACCACCTGGCGCAAAGTCTACGACGAGGCGCGGCGGGAACTTCCCGACTGCGAAGACGTCCTCTTGTTCAACGAGCGCGGCGAATTGACCGAAAGCACCATTGCCAACCTCGTGCTCGAGCGGGGCGGCACATGGCTGACCCCGCCCGTCACCTGCGGTCTGCTGCCTGGGATTGAGCGTGCTCGGCTGCTGGCCGAGGAGCGATTGCAAGAGGCAGTTCTGACCGTGGACGATCTACAGCGTGCTGATAGAATCCTGCTGGTGAATTCCGTGCGCGGAATCTGGCAGGCAGTTTTGATAAAGGAGACAACATGAGCCACCCCAAAGTCACCCGCCCGACCTTCCCCAAGGGCTATGTGGATCACCCCGTTTCGGAAGTCCCGTGGGAATACGTCGAGCAGCGTTTGCGTGATTCGGTCAATTACTGGCTGTGCTCGGTGCGTCCCGATGGACGCCCGCACGTCATCCCGCGTTGGGGCGTGTATCTGGACGGCAAGTTCTATTACGATGGCAGTCCCGAGACCCGTCACGCCCGCAATCTGGAGGTGAATCCGAACGTCAGCCTGCACCTTGAGAGCGGCAACGACGTGGTCATCATGGACGGGACGGCGCAGCCCGCAGGCAAACCCGCGCCCGAGTTCGCCGTCCGTTTGGCGGAGGCGTATCGTGCCAAGTATGCGAGCGAAGGTTATAGCCCCGAACCCACGCAATGGGACGAGGGCGGGCTGTTCGTCTTCACCCCGCGTCAATGCCTGGCCTGGACGAAGTTTTTCGAGAACCCGACCAAGTTCGTGTTGTAACAACCCATGTGGCCGTACCTGCTTCAAGGCATCGGATTCGGCCTGGCGGCCGCCGCCCAGCCTGGACCGTTCCAGACCTACCTCGTATCCCAGACGCTGCTCAAAGGCTGGCAGCGGACCCTGCCCGCCGCCTTTGCGCCGCTGATCAGCGATGGGCCGATCATCCTGCTGTGCCTGTTCGTGCTGAGCCAGGTCCCCGACTGGATGCAGCGCATCCTCTACTTTGCGGGCGGACTCTTCATCCTGTACCTGGCCTTCGGCGCCTACAAAGCCTGGCGGGATTTCAACCCATCCCTGCCTGCGCCTGAGGCTGGGACCCAGCAAAGTGTACTTAAAGCCGCGCTGATGAACGCGCTCAATCCCAACCCATACATCTACTGGACCCTGGTGACGGGACCGATCCTGCTGCGCGGCTGGCGCGAGTCTCCGCTCCACGGGGTCGGCTTTCTGGCAGGATTTTACGTCACCATCGTGCTCAGCCTGATGGGGATCATCCTTGTCTTTGGCACGGCGCAGCGCTTCGGACCCAAAGTCAACCGTGCGCTGTTGGGTGTCTCGGCAGTGGCGTTACTTTGTTTCGGCGCATATCAGTTGTGGCTGGGGGCTGTGGGATAGGCGAACTTAAACAGATGAAGTGATAACTCTAACTAAAAAGAAGCCCGCCCTTTTGAAGGCGGGCTTCTTTCATCTTTCTTCCTATTTCTTCAATTTCTTCTCCAACTCCATCGCCACCAGCACCACGACTCCCGTCGCAATCGCAATCGACAGGTCGCACAGGCTGAGCGGAACCACGCCGAAGAACTCGGCCAGGAACGGGATGTAGAGCACGCTCAATTGCAGGACCACCACCAGCGCGGCCATGCCCGCCAGCAGCGGATTGCTCATCAGCCGCAGCTTGAAAAATGAATCTTTGGCCGAGCGCGAGGCCAGCGCCTGGAAGACCTGCGCGAAGGCCAGGAAGGTGAAGACCATCGTCTGCCACTGCTCCAGGCCGCGGAAGTAGTACCAGGAGCCGAGCGCCAGTGCCAGCCCGCCGATCAGCGCGCCGACCCAGACCACCTGCACACCCGCGCCGCGCGAGAACACGCCTTCCTTCGGTGAGTAGGGCGGGCGCTTCATCGTGTTGCTTTCGGCGTTTTCCACGCCCATGCCCAG
>CALLJA010000293.1 GCA_938008865.1 uncultured Anaerolineales bacterium | reverse complement strand
CTTTCAAAAATGCAAGGTCAATCAAATATCTTTTTTGCGTTCTGATAAAAATCTTCTGCTATACTAGAACCTAACAAAATTGTAAGAATGGGTGGAATTATTCTTTTTACAGGTAAAAAATCACTGTCCCAATTACAAGTTTACAGGTATGGGGCGACCAGGTTTGCCCATTATCACGATCAGAATATCCAAAATAATAAAAACCTTCAACTTCGTTGACAGGTTTTTATTGGATACCTGCAGGAAAAAGAAAACCATACACCCTCATAATGCATTTTGTCTCTTTTTGATCTTCCGCATTGGCTTTAGCAATGCTGTTTTTGCGTTTAGAGACCCGGGAAGAAATCCACTCATCGGGAGGCAATCCTCGACCTATAAATCTTAGATCGCTCTTTCCATATCGCAACGCACCATATTCTGAGGAGAAAAAAATGCGTACCAATTTGTGGAGAATGGCCAGTTTCCTGACCCTGCTGGCCATGCTCATCAGTCCTATCGGTTTTTCTGGATCGGCATCGGCCGCTCCAAGTGAAACCCACACAGCGTCCGGCTCCATGCCGGCCGGCATGAAACTCGTCGAAGCCGCCCATGTCGGTGTCAGCCAGCCGCTCGAAGCGCTGGCCGCCAACAAGGCCACCTCTGCCGAAGAGGCCCCCAGTTACCTCAAACAGAACCCCGAGCGTCTGGTCCTGCCCAAGTCCCTCAATGGGGCAGAGGATCTCCAGAACGCCCCCGCTGTTGAGGATGCCCCCGTGGCAAACAACATGCCCGCCACCGAGGCAAACTTCGAAGGTGTCAATAACGTCAGCGGTGTGCTGCCTCCCGACACCGATGGCGATATCGGGTACGACCCCATCACCGGCAAGAAGTATTACCTCCAGTGGGTTAACCTGGCCCTTCAAATTTGGGATGTAACCAACCCGGCTGCCCCGGTCGCTCAACTGACCAGTCCCGTCGCAGGCAATGCCCTGTGGACCGGAACCGGCGGCCTCTGCGAATCCAACAACGACGGCGATCCGATCACGCTCTACGATCACATTGCCAACCGCTGGATGATCTCGCAGTTCGCCCTGAGCTTCCCGGATAACTTCCACCAATGCATTGCCGTCTCCGCCAGCGGAGACCCGACCGGCTCCTGGTACCTGTACGACTTCCAGACCAGCGACACGGTCATGAACGACTATCCCAAGTTCGGCGTCTGGCCCGATGGCTATTACATGTCGGTCAACCAGTTTGACGGCACCACCGAAGACTGGGCCGGCGCTGGCGTGGCCGTCTTCGAACGCGCGCAGATGCTGCAAGGCCTGCCCGCCCGCATGATCTACGTCAACGTGGGCGACGTCACGCTCGACTACGGCGGCATGCTGCCCGCCGACCTGGATGGTCCCGCCTCTGCGTACGGCACTCCCAACTACTTCATGGAATGGGATGACAGCACCTGGCTCAGCGACACATCCGATACCCTGCGCATCTGGGAATTCGACGTGGATTGGACCACCCCCGCCAACACCACCTTTGGCGCGAACAGCAGTTTCGATCCCAACCTGATGTTGAGCACCGCCGACGCCACCCCGTTGTGCAGCGGCACCCGCAACTGCATCGACCAGCCCGGCACCACCCAAAATCTGGATGCGATCGCCGACCGGCTGATGTTCCGCCTGCAATACCGTGACTTCGGCACCTATCAGACCCTGGTGGCCAACCACACCGTCGACGCTGGCTCTGGCCGCGCCGGCATCCACTGGTTTGAACTGCGCGATACGGGCAGCGGCTGGAGCATTTACCAAGATGACATCTACGCCCCGGCCGACACCGAAAACCGCTGGATGGGCTCGATTGCCATGGACGATGCCGGCAATATCGCCCTCGGCTATTCGGTCTCCAGTGGAACCGTCTACCCGTCGATCCGCTACTCGGGCCGCTTGAGCTCCGATCCCCTCAACGACCTGCCGCAGGGTGAAGGCGTCATGATCGCCGGCGGCGGCGCTCAGACCCACACGGCCGCCCGCTGGGGCGACTACAGCAAGATGAGCGTGGACCCTGAAGATGGCTGCACCTTCTGGTACACCCAGGAATACATGCAGACCACCAGCACCTCCGGCTGGCAGACCCGCATCGGCTCGTTCAGATTCCCGAGCTGCACCGCCCTGCCGACCGGCACCCTCTCCGGCACCGTGACCGATGGCGTCAACCCGCTTGTCGGCGTGTCCATCGATGTGAATGGCACCTATCACACCGTTACCGATGCCTCCGGCAACTACTCGCTCGAATTGGCCGACGGCACCTACTCGGTGGTGGCCTCCAAGTATGGGTACACTTCCAGCACCGCCCCGGCCGTGGTGATCACCTCCCCGAACACCACAGACCAGGACTTCACGCTGGCCGTGGCTGCCTCGCATACGATCAGCGGCGCCGTCACCGACAGCGCCGGCGGCTGGCCGCTGTACGCCCGCATCGATATCGCTGGCTATCCTGGCGGCCCGGTCTTCACCAACCCGGTCTCCGGCCAGTACAGCATCAGCCTGGTGGATGGGCCATACACCTTTGCGGTCACCCCGTTGAGCGGCGGCTACAATCCCTTCTCGGCTCCGATTACCGTCTCAGCCAACGCCACCCATAACTTCGCCCTCAGTGTCAATAGCGCCGTCTGCGCGGCCCCGGGATATCAATCCATCCCCGGCACGCTGCTCTTCAGCGACGGCTTCGACACCTCCACCGCCCCGGCTTTCTCTTCCAACTGGGCTAAGGTGGATGTGAGCGGCACCGCCGGCGACTGGGTCACCCGCACTGTGGGTCTCCACCCCTCTGGCACCGTCGTCCATAGCGCTCCCAACATGGCCGTCTTCAACTCCTGGACCGCCTCGGCTGGGAACAGCACCCGCCTCTACCGCACAGCCGGCTACGACCTCAGCGGCCAGACCAGCGGCGAGGTTTCCTTCTGGATGTACCACGACACCGCGTTCACCGAAAACGACACGGTGCAGGTGCAGATTTCGACCGATGGCGGCGCGACCTGGAACAACGTCGGCGCGCCCGTTTCGCGCTACGACGGCAGCGCCATGTGGAAACAGCACACGGTCAACATCAACGCCTATACCGGCGCAGGGATGACCAACGTACGCGTAGCTTTCCTGGCCCTGAGCCAGTGGGGCAGCGACATCCATATTGACGACATGAGCGTTGGCACCGCGGCGCAGTGTCTGCCCATTGCCAACACTGGCCTGATCGTCGGCAATGCGTATGACAGCAATACCAACCTGCCTCTCGCCAACGCGGACGTGGTCGACGCGGGCATGAAACATGCCCTCTTCGTAGACAACTCTGCCGACCCCGCGGAAGATACCCCGCTCTATATCATTGCCGAGCCGGCCGGTCCAGCCTCCCTGACCGCCAGCGCCCTCATGTACGGCAATGACGCGAAGACTCCCACCGCTGTGGCTGGCGCCTCCATCCGCCAGGACTTTGCCCTGGCCGCCGGGATGCTCTCGGTCTCACCGGCCAGCCTGACCTTCAATGTCACGACAGCGGCCCCCACGGCCAATCAGCCGGCTTCGGTAAGCAATGCCGGTGGTATCGCTGCCAACATGGAGATCTTTGCGGTCCCCGGCACCTTTGCAGGCTACGCCCCGACCGGGCCGTTTGCTGCAAATACCCGCCACCTGGGCCCCAAGAATCTCAATGACACCAACTCTTCCGCCCTGCGTATCCTCCCGACTCGCCCGTCCATCCTGCCTCTGGCGGGTGGCGCCGTAATCTCGTCCTGGAACACCGGGCTGACCTACGCCTGGGGCCTCGGCTATAACACGGACGCCAATGACCTGTGGCTCGGCAACCTCGGCGCGGGCGGCGGCGATGACCTCGACTACCGCTTCACCACGACGGGAACCAACACCGGCGACACCATCGACACCACTCCGTGGCTGGGCTCCTTTGCCGCAGACATGACCTACAACTCCCTCTCCAACAAGTTGTGGCAGGTCAACGTCGGTGGCGACAACTGTATTTATGAGTTGGACCCCGCCACCATGTCGTCGACCGGCAACAAGATATGTCCGGCCTTCGGCACCAGCCAGCGCGGCCTGGCCTTCGACCCGCTGACGAACACCTACTACTCCGGCTCGTGGAATGATTTCGCCATCAACCACTTTGCCCCGGATGGAACGCTGCTCGACTCCATGAACGTCAACCTGGAGATCGCCGGCCTGGCCTTCAACCCGGTCACCCGCCACCTGTTCGTGTTCTCGAACACCAACAGCGCCACCACCCCGACCAATTACGACATCACCGTGCTCGATGCGGCCAATTCCTACGCAGTGGTCGGCGGCTTCAATATCGGCGGCACCACCACCGTTCTCACGAACTACGCCCAGGCTGGCCTTGAGATCGACTGTGCCGGAAATCTCTGGGCTGTCGACCAAACCGCCCAAAAGGTGTACTCGGTCGCCTCTGGCGAAACCGGCGTCTGCAACTGGCAGTCTACCTGGTTGAGCGTCACGCCCTCCACCGGCAGCGTACCCACCTCTGGTAACACCGGCTTGACGGTCAACGTCAACGCCGCCAGCATGGCCGCCGGCACGTACCATGCCTACCTGCGCGTCACCAACAACACTCCCTACGGCGACAAGATCCTGCCCGTCACCCTGAACGTGACGGCCAAGGTTCCGCTGACCGTGACGGCTTCCAGCCCGACGATCAGCTACGGCGGCGCAGTAAGCATCACGCCCACGTACTCGGGCTTCACCGGCGGCGATACCGCCTCGGTGCTCGACACCGCCCCGACCTGCACGGCCGGCGCGGGACCCTTCACCGTCTCCGGCAGCCCGTACGTCACCTCATGTTCCGGCGGCGTGGATGACAAGTACGACTTCGTCTATGTCAACGGCAGCCTGACCGTCAACAAGGCCGACCTGACCGTGACCGCCGACAACAAAGTGCGCGCCT
>CALLJA010000292.1 GCA_938008865.1 uncultured Anaerolineales bacterium | reverse complement strand
ATTTCAACTAGCGCAAGGTTGGTTTTCGGCCCGTGTATTTTTCGATCAAACGGTCGAGTTCGTCCAACAGACTCGAGATGGGGATGTCTTCGCGCGTTTCGCTGGTCCACAACTGCACATTGAGCAGGCTCGACTGCCCCGAAAGCGCAAATCCCAGCAGAGATTCTTCGGGCATGCCTGGCCCGGGCGGAGAAGTCCGCTGCTCGAAAGCCGCACCCGCGATCAGGTCCCAGAGAGAGTTGGCGTCAGCCTGCGCGAGTTGAAACGGCCCGAAGCGCGTCACCGCCCCGAACACGTCGTGCTCCACCGATAAATGCCCGTCCTCGTCGGCGCGCACCTTCCACTCGCCCCTGCCTTGAAAGTGATACGCGCCGCCGCTCGAAAACGCGAAATGTCTGTTCATATATCCAGTCTAGCCGTAAAAATCCAGCGGTAAAATAGCCAATATGTCTTACTCACCCGCCTGGCGCCTGCTTCGGACGCCTCCTGCGCCCGGGGCCTGGAACATGGCCCTGGATGAAGCCATCCTCGAACACATCCACCGCGGCGAGGCCCTCCCGACCCTGCGCCTGTATGCCTGGACCCCGGCCTGCCTCTCGCTCGGACATGCCCAACCCTTCGCCGACGTGGACACCGCCCGCCTGCGCGCGCACGGCTGGGACGTGGTGCGCCGCCTGACCGGCGGCCGCGCCATCCTGCACACCGACGAGCTGACCTACTCCGTAGCCGCTCCCACTGACGAACCGCGCGTGGCAGGCACGGTGCTCGAATCGTATAACCGCCTGGCCGGAGCCCTGCTGCGCGCCGTACGGGACCTGGGCCTGCCCGTAGAGATGAAGGAACATGCGGGCGCGGGCGGCCCGTCACTCAACCCAGTCTGCTTCGAGGTGCCGTCCACCTACGAGATCACGGTCCACGGCAAAAAGCTGATTGGCTCGGCCCAGGCACGCAAGAAGGAAGGCGTGTTGCAGCATGGCTCCCTGCCCCTACACGGCGACCTGACACGCATCTGCCAGGCGCTGGTCTTCGCGGACGAAGCCACCCGTGAACTAGCCGCCGCCCGCCTGTTGGAGCGCGCCACGACGGTCGAGTCCGTGCTCGGTCACGTCGTGGACTGGGAAACCGCCGCGCGTACCTTTGTGCGCGCGTTCGAGAGCGAATTGGGGTTGACTTTCGAAGAGGGTGTGGTGTCTGCATCCGAGCAGGCGCGCGCCGAGGAATTGGTCAGGGAGAAATACGCACACCCGTCGTGGACGGAGAGGTCATAGATATTCGCCAGAGATGAACAGAGATACTTACCCTGTTCAGTTTATCCCTGGTGGATTCCTCACAAACAAAAAGGTTGCAGGCTCGCCTGCAACCTTTAGACCTACAATCTTGGCTAGTGTACGAAGATCACCGTTTTATACCCCAGCGCATTGAAGAACTTGAGCAGGTACGCCTCTGCGTTGACCTGCGCCTGTTGCAGGATGCCGTCTTCCAACGCGGCCTTGCGGATCTCGTCCTCCGCCGACTGGCGCGCCAGCGTTTCGAGGTCCACGGTCTGCTTGGTGAGGATACCCGTATCACGGGTGTAGACGTAGGACTTCTGGTTGTCGAGCGTGGCCACGAAGATCTCGGCCGAGGGCAGGCGCACGTTCAACACGTCGTTGACCAGCACCATGTCGCCGGGCTGGATCTTGTCCATGTCCACGCCCGCGATGACCACGCCATGCGCCACGAACAACATGCGGTCGCCGAACAGGAAATCGAACGTGCCCTGGTTCTGCTCGGCCGTAATGACCTTCTCCACGCTGTACTGGATCGTCTCCAGCCGCGCCAGCGCGCGGATGTCGTAAATGTACGTGACCGGGTCGGGAATGATGGTGGGGGTCGGGTTCATCATCTGCGACACCTGGGTCTGCAAGGCCTGGTTGGCTTCGTTGACCTGCTGGAAGGGCGCGGAGGCCTGCTGGGCCACCTGGGTCGTCATCTCGCGCACGGTCTGCACGATGAAATACACACCCGCCACCAGCACGATCAGGATCAGGATCGAGAAAAGCGAATTCCCGTTGCCGTTGTTTTTCATGGAATCTCCTTCTGGAATCAAGAACACTCACGCGGCCAAAAAGACGTTCGGACGCTGAAAATAACTTGTCCTATTATAGCAACCTAAAGTATCATTACGGCCATACATTCCCACAAGATGAAAAAATTCCTGGTCCTCTCCCTGTTCGTCCTGACCGCCTGCAGCCTGCCGCTGGCCGCCATCCAACCGACGGCCACGCCGACGGCGGCGCCCTCGCCCGTGGCGACCATCCAGGTGCTGCCGACGACCGAGCCTGGCACCGAATCCAACCCGCTGATCCTGGCCCTGGCTCCCGCGCCCAACCCGTCGCAGACGGTCATCGACTCGGCCAACGCCCTGGCGCAAAAACTGGAGGACGCCACCGGGCTGCAGATCGTCACCGCCGCGCCCGCCTACGAAGCGGACCTGGTGCAGGCCTTTGCGCTCGGTAACGCCCACATCGGTCTGCTCTCGCCGTATGGCTACTACCTCGCCTCCCGCGAAGGAAACGTGCAGGCCATGCTGGCCAGCCTGCGCAACGGGCAGGCCATGTACGGCATACAGTTCCTGGCCCGCAGCGACTCGGGCTTCACGCGCTACTACGACCCAGCGCGCGGCGAGAACAGCGCCGAGGCCGCCCAGGCCCTGGCCCAGTTCGCGGGACGGAAACCCTGCTGGAGCGACCGCCTCTCGCCCTCGGGGTACGTGATCCCGCTTGGGTATCTGGGCCAGGCCGGGGTCCAGGCCCGCGAAGCGGCCTTTGTCGAAGGACAGGGCACAGTCGTGCGCGCCATCTACGGCAAGGGCATCTGCGATTTTGGCGCCACCTACGTCGACGCGCGCAGCCTGCCGGTCCTCGAACAGGATTATCCCGATGTGATGGAAAAGGTGGTCGTCATCTGGCGCAGTCCGCTGGTCATTCCCTACGAGCAACTCGTGGTCAACTCGCGCCTCAACCCACAGGCCAAACAAAGCCTGTTGCGCGCCTTCATCGACGTCATGGGCACCGACGAAGGCCGGACATTGATCCAATTGGTGTACGGCATCGACGCGTTCCAGCCCGCCGACGAGAGCCAGTACCAGGATTTTGTCAAACTCATGCAGGCCTCCGGGCTGGATATCCCCAGCCTGCTGGCCCAGCCCTGAGATTAGAGTTTTTTCAGGAAGCGGGACGGCCGTGAGCCGCCCCGTTTTTTGTTGTAGAATTCCCGCCATGCTCAAACGGATTTGGAAAGGGCTGATCCTGCTCACACGGGCCTTCGCGCGCCTGACCCTGACCCTCAGCCTGCTCAGCCTGATCGGCCTGTTGCTGCCCCGCCTGGTGACCGCCGTCTATGCCGCCGCCC
>CALLJA010000291.1 GCA_938008865.1 uncultured Anaerolineales bacterium | reverse complement strand
CCGACAATCAGGCTTGTATGCAGGCCTGGGGTTGCCAGGCCGTGGTGGCGCAGACCGCCTTCAGCGCCGTCATTGCCATGGATTTGCTCCAAGGCGGCGATTGGCAGGGCGCGGGCGTGCTCGGCCCTGAAGCCTTCCCGCCCGACCTGTTCATGGAGAAGATGGCTGATTACGGTTTCCCCTACGGCATACGCGAGATGACCAGGGAAACCGCCTGAGTAGCAACGAAAGCGGACAAACATACACATGTTTGTCCGCTATTTTTTATGCGAATGGTTTTTCCAAAACGTCCATCGGAGGATACCGTGCAAGATTATGCCTATTCTGGTTTGATCATCGGGGGCATCGTCGTCATTCTGCTGGTACGACTGGCGATCGGGTATTGGGCGTCTAAAAAGGTGGAGACCACTAATGACTACGTGCTGGCGGGCCGCCGCCTGCCTATCTGGATGGCGGCGCCATCGATCATGGCTACCTGGTTTGCCGCCGAGACCCTGATGGGCTCGAGTTCCGAAGCTTACAAATACGGCCTGCAGGGTGTGATCTTCGACCCGTTCGGCGCGACCATGTGCCTGTTCCTTTCGGGCCTGCTGATCGTACGCCTGGCGCGCCGTGCGCAATATGTGACCATCATGGATTTCTTCCAGCAGCGCTATGGCACGACCATGTCGGTGGTGGGTTCGATTGCCCAGATCATCGGTTATTTCGGCTGGACGGCGGCGCAGATCGTGGCAGGCGGGGCCATTTTGCAGGCCCTGCTTGGTTGGGACCTCTCGGTGGGCATGGTGATGGTGGCGGGCATCGTCACGATCTATACCATGGCGGGCGGCTTATGGGCCGACACGGCGCTCGATTTCATGCAGATGTTTCTGACCACCATTGGCTTGCTGATCATCTTTGTTGGAATCCTCTGGTCGGTGGGCGGGTTGGATAACTTCATTGGTATGGCGGGCGCACAGTACACCGACTATCCCTTTGCCATGACGCCTACCCGCGAGGAGGGTTATCTTGGCTATCAGGGAACAATGGGTTGGTTCTACTATGCTGCCGCCTGGATGGCGATTGGCCTGGGCAGCATTCCCGCACAGGATTACCTCCAGCGCACCTGCGCGGCCAAAAATGAGAATGTGGCGGTCAAGTCGACGTATATTGCGGCCTTCCTTTACATCACGTTTGGTGTGCTCTCGCCTTTCATCGGTATGGCTGCCTATTCGGCCATCGGCCCCGAGATCGCCTCGGACCAGACCCAGTTTGTGTTGATCTCGATGGCGATGAAGTATCTGCATCCGATTCTGACGGCGCTCTTTGTGGCAGCGCTGGCCTCAGCTCTGATGAGCACCTCAGATTCATCCATGCTGGCGGGCGCTACCATGTTCACCGAGAACATCGTGAAGGTCTTCAAGCCCGACCTTTCGGACAAGACCCAATTGCTGTTGACGCGTATGGCACTGGCGGTGAGCGGCGTGTTGAGCCTAGTCATTGCATTGTGGGCAGAGACGATCTACGAGTTGGCGGTTCTGGCAAATACGTGTATCCTGGTGGGCATGGTCGCGCCATACGTCATCGGCCTGTACTGGAAAAAGGCCAACCACATTGGCGCGCTGACTTCGTTTTTCGCGGGCACGATCTCTTGGGCCTTCCTTTCGACGTATTACTATCAGCAGACCTTTGTCATTTGTGAGGGCGACCTGTATTGTTCGCTCTGGGATGCAGTCTACATTGCCTCGACGCCTGCCTTCCTGATCTCGGTGGTAGCCTTCATTGTGGTGTCGCTGGCGACAGGTAAGATCGACCCCCCCAAAGTGCTGAAGAACATCTACGGCAAGCCCGTGGATATGAAGCACGCCCTCGGTTGGAGTCACCTCAACGAAGAGCCTGTTGAGGCCAGCGCCGCAGACTAGGCGGCCTTTCGAAGCGGGGCCCGCTGTAGGTCCAGAAAAAAAGGCCCGTCCCGCAGGGTGCATCCACGCCCTGCGGGACGGGGCGCTTGCGCCGAACGAATCATCTCCAGTGCAGGAAAATTCTTTTTTTGCCCCGCCGTTGTCGCTTTCGGCAAATAAGGTTTGCTTTGATTGCCGAATTTCCGTATAATTTGGAAAACTTCGCAATTTACAGAGGAGATTCCCATGGCTCACGGATATAACGGAAAGATTCTGCACGTGGACCTCACCAACGGCGCGCTGACTACCGAGGAACCCCCCGAATCCTTCTATCGAAAATACCTGGGCGGCAGCGCGATGGGAATGCATTACATCTTGCGTGATGTGCCAAAAGGTGCCGACCCGCTCGGGCCTGAGAATGTGCTGACCCTCTTCGCAGGAGTGACCACGGGCGCAGCCATCTCGGGCCAGAGCCGCCTGAACGCCAATGCCAAGTCGCCCATCAGCGGCGGCATTGGCGACTCGCAAAGCGGCGGTTTTTTTCCTGCAGAGTTGAAGTTTGCGGGTTTCGACGGCATCGTCATCAAGGGCAAATCGCCCAGGCCTGTGTACCTGTCCATCGTGGAGGGCAGGGCAGAGTTGCGGAACGCGGCTCATTTGATGGGCAAACTCTCTGGCGAGGTGGATGCCCTCCTGCATGCGGAAGTGGACCCGAAGGCGGAGATCCTCCAGCACGGCGTCGGCGCGGAGAATGGCGTGCTGTACTCCTCGTTGGTGTCGATGTCGAACCGTCACAACGGGCGTACGGGCATGGGGCTGGTGATGGCGTCCAAGAACCTCAAGGCGGTGGTCGTGCGGGGTACGAAGAAGCCAGCCGTCTTCGACGCAAAGGCTCTCACCGAGTTGAACCGTGTCGGCCCGAAGGCCATCCCCGAGAACGGCGACATGGACGGCCTGGCCAAGTTCGGCACGGCGGTGGTGGTGATGTTCAATAACACCATCGGCACCCTGCCGACCCGCAACTATAACGAGGGACAGTTCGAAAGTTGCGAGCCGATCAGCGGTGAGAAGATGGCCGAGACCATTCTGAAGCAACGCGATACCTGTTATGCCTGCGTAGTGCGCTGCAAGCGCGTGGTCGAGATCAAGGATGGACCTTACAAGGTGGACCCGTACTACGGCGGCCCCGAATACGAGACGCTCGGCACCTTCGGCTCTTACTGCGGCGTCGATGACCTGGCGGCTGTTTCGCTGGCGAATCAGATCTGCAACGAATACGCCGTAGACACCATCGCCTGCGGCGCGACCATCGCTTTTGCGATGGAGTGTTATGAAAAAGGTATTATCACCAGGGAGCAGACGGGCGGCATCGACCTGAAGTTTGGCGACGCCGATGCCATGCTCGAAACCCTGCGTCAGATCGTGACGGGCAGCACTCCGCTTGGCAGGATGCTGGGTCAGGGCTCCGAGCGTGCGGCCCGAGCCTGGGGCAACGGTGCAGACGAGTGCCTGATCACGGTCAAAGGTGCCGAAGCTCCCGCGCACATGCCTCAGGCCAAGCGCAGCCTGGCGCTGATCTATGCCGTCAACCCCTTCGGCGCGGACCATCAGTCCAGCGAGCACGATCCCTACTACGAGGAAGGGGTGGGCGACTTCAACCTCGACCGCCTCAAACAGATCGGGCTGGGCGCGCCGCAGCCTGCGTACAGCCTTACCGATGAGAAGGTTCGTTTTGCGTACGAGACCGAGGTCTTCTACTCGATGATGGACTCGGCCGAGTTGTGCCAATTTGTCTACGGCCCCACCTGGACGTTATATGACGGCGAAGATACGGCCAAAATGATCCGCGCCGTCACGGGCTGGGATATCAGCCTGCCCGAGCTGATGGAGGTTGGACGCCGCCGCCTGGACCTGTTCCGTGTGTTCAATGCCCGCGAGGGTCTGGGCCGCAAGGATGACAGACTGCCCAAGAAGTTCTTCAAACAGCTGCAAGGGACGGGGCCCACCGCGGGCTTCGCCTTGACGCGCGAGGAAGTTGATTCTGCCATTGACGCCTACTACAAGCTGGCAGGCTGGACCCCCGACGGCGCTCCGACGCTGGACACCTTGAAGCAGCACGGTGTCGAGTGGGCGGCGGAGTATCTGCCCGCATAAAAAACATGTGGCCTTCGCCCGCGCCGTAAAAATCACGCGGTTCCGCTCGAGACGCAAACAGGAAAATCATTTATGACCACCAGCCAGCTCTACCAAGACAACTTCCCACACATGACCCCCGCCTGGAGCCGCATCTTCAACTTTGTGGCCGAACGCGCGGAGGGCGCTTACATCTACACCGACGACGGCCGCAAACTGCTCGACTTCACCAGCGGCATCGGCGTGACCAACACGGGGCACTGTCATCCCAAGGTGGTGGAAGCCATCCGCGAGCAGGCGGGATTGTTCCTGCACGCGCAGGCCAATATCGTCATCCACAGGCCGATGCTGCAACTGATCGAAGAATTGTGCCAGATTGTCCCGCCTTCCATCGACAGTTTTTATTTTGCCAACTCTGGCGCGGAGGCGCTGGAGAACGCCGTCAAGATCGCGCGCGCCGCCACGGGGCGCCAGAACGTGATCGTCTTCAACGGCTCCTTCCACGGGCGCACGGCCATGACGATGGCGCTGACCACCTCCAAGACAGGCTATCGCACAGGCTTCGGCCCGTTGCCCGCGGGGATCTTCGTCTCGCCGTTCCCGTACGCCTTTCGCCTGGGCATGAGCGAGGACCAGGCGTCCGCGTACGCGCTGGAGCAGCTTGAATATCTGCTGGCCTCGCAGACCGCGCCAAAAGACACGGCTGCCATCCTGGTCGAGTCGGTGCTGGGCGAGGGCGGATACGTCGTCCCGCCCGTATCGTTCATGAAGGGCCTGCGCGAACTGTGCGACAGGCACGGTATTCTGTTGATCTTCGACGAGGTCCAATCTGGCTTTGGGCGCACGGGAAAATGGTTTGCGCTGGAGCATTTCGGCGTGGTGCCAGATATCATCACCGCCGCCAAGGGATTGGCTTCGGGCATGCCGCTCTCGGGTGTGTTCAGCCGCACCGAGATCATGAAGAAGGTGGATGTCGGCTCCATCGGCGGGACCTATGGCGGAAATGCGGTAGCCTGCGCCTCAGGCGTGGCCACCATCCGCGCCATGCGCGAGGAAAAGATGATCGAGAACGCTTACGAGCGCGGCATCCAGTTGATGACGGGATTGCGCAAATTGCAGGAAGAATACCCGCAGATCGGCGACGTGCGCGGACTGGGCCTGATGATCGGCACCGAGTTCGTGACCGATGGTCGTGCGGACAAGGCCAAGCCGCTGGTCAAGGAGATCGTCCACGCGGCCGAGGAGCGCAGCCTGCTGCTGCTGACCTGCGGCACCTACGACAACGTCGTGCGCTGGATCCCCCCGTTGAACGTCACCAGCGGGCAGATCCACGACGGCTTGCAGGTGTTCGGCGAAGCCTTGAAAGTATCTATAAAATGACTTGTTGGGGCACGGCGATGCGAGGTTGGTTTTGACCATCCTACATCCGCCGTGCCCCTACAAACAATAAACATCATGACCCAATCCATCGACCGCACAAGACTGACCGAACTCCTGAAATCGGAAGAAGCGCTCTTCCATAAGAATCATCCCAAGTCTTACGAGCTATACCAACGCGCGCGCAAGTCGCTGCACGGCGGCGTGCCGATGTTGTGGATGGTGCGCTGGGCGGGCTCCTTTCCCGTCTTTGTGAAAGAAGCCAGGGGTGCGCACTTCACCGACGTGGACGGCAACTCCTACCTCGATTTATGCCTGGGCGATACGGGCGCGATGACAGGCCACGGTCCCGAGCCCACGGTCCAGGCCATCGGCGAACAGATCCAAAAAGGCATCACGCTTATGCTGCCCTACGAGGACGTCATCGAGGTGGGCGAGGAGTTGCAGCGCCGCTTTGGGCTGCCGTTTTGGCAGTTCGCGCTGACTGCCACCGACGCCAACCGTTTTGTCCTGCGCATGGCGCGCATGATCACCAGGCGCCCGAAGGTGCTGGTCTATAACTACTGTTATCACGGAACCGTGGACGAGACCTTCATCGTGCTCGACGAGGAAGGCACGCCCATGTCGCGCCCGAACAACATGGGGCCGCAGGTCGACCCGCGCGATACCACCAAGGTAATCGAGTTCAACGATGTGGCCGCGCTCGAAACGGCGCTCTCGGCGGGCGATGTGGCCGCCGTGCTGGCCGAGCCCGTCATGACCAATATTGGCATCATCCACCCCGCGCCTGGCTACCACGAAGCCTTGCGCGAGTTGACCCGCAAGTACGGGACCTACCTCATCATCGATGAGACCCACACCATTTGCACAGGTCCTGGCGGATACACTGCCGCCCACGGCCTTCAGCCAGACTTTTTGACCATCGGCAAGCCCCTGGCGGGCGGCGTGCCTGCAGCGGTCTACGGCTTCACCGAGGCGGTGGGACAGGCCTTTGCGGAACGCCTTGACCTCGACGATGCGGATGTGGGTGGCATCGGCGGCACGCTGGCGGGCAACGCCCTGTCCATTGCGGCGATGAAGGCCACCCTGAAGAACGTCCTGACCGACGAGTTCTACGCCAAAGCCATCGCCTTGCAGGAGCGCTTTACGGCGGGTGTGGAGGGTGTGATCCAGGAGTATGGCCTGCCATGGATCGTTAAACGGCTGGGTAACCGCTCCGAATACTGGTTCCGCCCGAGCCCGCCTAAAAACGGAGGCGAAGCCGCTGCGGCCATCGACCACGAACTCGACCGCTACATGCACCT
Source organism: uncultured Anaerolineales bacterium (assembly GCA_938008865.1). Taxonomy (GTDB): domain Bacteria; phylum Chloroflexota; class Anaerolineae; order Anaerolineales; family Villigracilaceae; genus JACPVF01. Next base: position 5,072 of record CALLJA010000291.1, on the reverse strand, counting down.
CTTCGCCCTCAACCGCGGCATCCTGATGACGCCCTTCCATAATATGGCGCTCATCTCGCCCGAGACCACCCAGGCCGACGTTGACTATCACACGCAGGTCTTCCGAGAAGCGGTGCAAAGCCTGTTTGGGTAATGTCATTGTGAGGGCGTTGGCCCGAAGCAAATTTCACTCCCCAAGAGGGGGGTGTTTCGCCGCTCTCGTTGCTTAAGGCGCAGCTCCTCGCAATGACATGGATGATTGGAGAGTATTCGTGACTGAAAATCGATCCCAGATATGGCGCGTCAATGTCCGTACCCAGGAATTGAAACGCGAACCCGTCCCCGAGGCCTGGTCCCGTTTGGGAGGGCGCGGCCTGCTCGATCATATTCTGCTCGACGAAGTCGACCCGACCTGCGACCCGCTTGGACCTGGCAATAAACTGATCTTCGCCCCAGGCCTGCTGGTGGGACACATGCTCTCGTCCACGGACCGCATCTCGGTTGGCGGCAAGTCCCCGCTGACGGGCGGCATCAAGGAGGCCAACGCGGGCGGACGTACAGGCCTGCACATGGCGACCATGGGCATCCACGCGTTGGTTCTCGAGGACCAGCCTGCCGAAGCTGGGACTTGGGTCCTGCATCTCTCGCTCGGCGGCGCAAAATGGGACAAGGCTGACGACCTCGCGGGGGTGGGCGTGTACGCCAGTGCGCCCAAACTGCTCGAACGTTACGGCGACAAGGTGGCTATCGCGCTGATCGGCCCGGGCGGCGAGATGCGCATGAAGGCTGCAGGCATCCAGAATCTCGACAAGGACAAAATTCCCTCGCGTATCGCTGCGCGCGGCGGCTTGGGCGCGGTCATGGGCTCGAAGGGACTCAAGGCCATCGTGTTCGACAACACGGGCGGGCAGAAGCCGCCCGTCGTCGACCCCGAGGCTTTCAAGGTCGCGCAAAAGGATTACACCAAGGCCGTCATGGAGCATCCGCAGTCGATCACGTACCGCGATTATGGCACGGCAGCCATGGCGCAGATGACCCAGCGCTTTGCGGCGCTGCCCTCCCATAACTTCTCGCGCGGCACCTTCAAAAACGTGGAAGCCATTAGCGGCGAGACCCTGCGCGAGTTCACGCTGACGCGCGGCAAACCATCCGACCCGTCGCACGCCTGCATGGCGGGCTGTACCATCAAATGCTCGAATGTCTTCGGCGGCGAGGACGGCAAGATCATCGTCTCGCCGCTCGAGTACGAGACCATCGGCCTGATGGGCACCAACGTGGACATCGACTCGCTGGACGCCATCGGCCGCCTGAACTGGCACATCAACGACCTGGGGCTGGACTCCATTGAGATCGGTGGCTCGTTGGGTGTGGCTGCCGAGGCGGGGCTGATGCGTTGGGGCAGTGAAGAGGACGCGCAGAAGTTGATTGACGAGATCCGCGCGGGCACGGAATTGGGCCACATCCTTGGCGATGGCGCGGTGACGGTCGGAAAGAAGTACAACATCGAACATGTGCCCGCGGTGAAAGGACAGGCCATGTCAGCCTATGAGCCGCGTTCGATCAAGGGCACGGGCGTGACCTACGCCACCACGCCGCAAGGCGCGGACCACACCTGCGGCCTGACCATCCGCGCGCAGATCAACCATCTCGACCCAAATGCACAGCGCGACGTGTCACGTAACGCGCAGTTGAACATGGCGGGCTACGACACGATCGGCGCCTGCATCTTCGCGGGCTTCGGTTATGCTGCCACACCCGATGGCGTGGTCAAGCGTCTGCTCAAGGCGCGCTACGGCTGGGACGACCTGCCCGATAACATCCTGCAAGAGTTGGGCAAACAGGCCATCCGCATGGAGCGCGAGTTCAACCACCGCGCAGGCTTCACCGCCAAGGACGACCGCCTGCCTGAGTGGATGACTAGAGAGGCCCTGCCCGAAAATGGCGCGGTTTTCGATGTGAGCGAGGAAACGCTCGACCACATCTTCGATGGCATCGAATAGAATAGCAGGTCACGCTTAAAGCGTGACCTGCTTCTTTATGGGGTGAGCATTTCCTTCACCGCTTCGATGATCAATTCAGGTTGATAGAATTGCACATAATGCGGGCTGGCTTCTGCAATGATGTGGGTGCTGTGCGCGGACAGGGAGACCAGCTCGTCCTGCAAGTCCAGCCACCTGGTATCGTGGCCGATGCCTGCCGTGATGACCACCAGAGGCAGATCACTAAGGGAAGCGGGCGGAATCGGTTGGGCTGTGTCGGTGCGGGCGGCTTGATATTCATCCGCGATGACGCGGCACAAGTACGTGTGATTTTGCAGGGCCAGCCTGGCGTGGGCCTTCTCCGCGGGAAAAAGGGCCTGTTCGGGCTGTGAGCTGATCGAGCGAACCAGACGTATCACACCGACGGGTGCCACCACCTGACAGGCTTGCAGCGGCAGGAGGATACCCTGGATGATCTCATCTGCATGGGCGGCGTCCAACTGGTTTTCGTGCGAAGAGTCCACCAGCACCATGCCGACCACTTCTTCAGGATACAGGCGCGCATAACTGCGCACGTGCAAGCCGCCCATGGAATGTCCCACCAGAATGTACGGGCCTGCGACCTGCGCCTTTTGCAGCAGGGTGTGCAGGATTTGCGCCACCTCCTGGCTGGGAATGACACGGTCCTGCCCATCGCTCCAGCCCAGCCCTGCGCGGTCATAGGCGCAGACGCGGGTGGACTCGGCCAGCTTTTCGTGAACCAGTTCCCAGCCGAGGACGTTATCTCCCAACCCCGCTTCGAGGATCACGGTGGGGCTCCCCACCCCGAGGCAATACAAATGCAGGCGATACCCGCCCATGTCCACCAATTCGCCAGGCGGGGGATAGACATGACGGTCATACAGACTGGCTGATGCCTGATATACGGCTCCAATCATGAGCAGGGTCAGCAGAGCCAGTGTCAGGTTCCGCAGGGCAAGGGTTATCCTTTTCCAGAAAAGGGAAGGGGGGTTCATGCGCTGGTTTTATCACAAAAGATTGGCGGCAGCGGCGCGGTATTTATAAAAATGGTCATGCTTCAAGCGTGACCTGCCTGCTCTTGTTTCATGCGATGATTGTACAGCATCCGGCCTGCCAGGCCGAACAAAATGGGTGTGAGGATGCCCTCGTTGGTAGGGCGAGGATCGTGCCCAATGGACCGTCCTTGCCTTGAGGATGGTGCAGATTTGGTTCACTTCTGTTAGCTTTCGCTGCCGAGGACGGCGGCCGGAGCATGTGCAGTTTTCTTCCTGCGAAGGAACTGCGAGAGTGCCTCCCATTTTTGCTGAAGGGTCGTCCCGTATAGCACGCCCATGATGGCGGCCGTAAGTTCGTAGTGCCCCTTTTCACGCAGGAGGGTGGCCACATCTAATTTGACGGGCGCGCCGCCTACGGCGTAACTGTAGGGACGTGTGAATTGCAGCAAGCCCTCCTTGCCGTGCGTGCGGCCGAAGCCCGAGTCCTTGGTACCGCCAAATGGGAGCATGGGAATGCCGAACTGAGCGATGCTGTCGTTGACGATAATAGAGCCCGCCTCGACCCGTTCCGCTGCCCGCTGCGCATGGGCGATGTTCGAACTCCAGACCGAAGCGCCCAGACCGTAGGCGTTATCATTGGCGAGGCGGATGGCCTCCTCCTCGTCCTGAACTTTTGCAATCGGCATGACGGGGCCAAAGGTCTCTTCACGCATGATCTTCATGCTGTGGTCTACGTCTACCAGCACGATCGGGTCGTAGAACATCCCGTCGCGCTTGCCGCCCGCCAGCAGTCTGGCGCCCTTGTCCAGCGCATCCTGCAGGTGGTCGTCAATGATTCTAACCTGGCGCGGGTCGGTGACAGGACCCATGAAGTAGGGACTGTTCAATTCGTTGGAATAGCCGCTCGTCAGTTCCCTGGCCTGCTGGACGGCCAACCTCACGAACTCGTCGTACTTCGAGGCGACCACGTAGACGCGCTCCACGGACATGCAGGTCTGGCCCGTGTTGAAGAAGGCGCCCCACGCGCCCCAGCGGGCAGCGGCTGGCAGGTCGGCATCCTCTAGCACGATCATGGCGTCCTTGCCGCCCAGTTCCAGTGCGACGGGTGTCAGGCTTTCGGCGGCGGTCTGCATGATCTTCCTGCCTGTGGCAGTGGAGCCCGTCATGAAGATGTAGTCGGGCTTGGCTGCCACCAGCGCTGCGCCGGCCTTCCCGTCCCCGTGGACGACGCGCGCGAACGAAGCCAGTTCGGGCACGTCCTGGATCAGCGACTCGATTAGCATCCCCGTGGCGGCGGTTACCTCGGATGGTTTGAGTACCACTGTGTTGCCCGCCAGTAAGGCCGCGATCATGGGTGGCAGGGATAGCGTGAGCGGGTAATTCCAAGGCGAGATGATGGCCGTCACCCCGTGGGGACGATGCTCGACGTAGCAGCGTTTGAACAGGTATAGCCCCGAGGAGACCCGTTCCCGCCTCAGCCATTTCTCCGCGCGTCCGCGATACTGTGCGAGCATGTCCACGGCGACGAAGAGTTCGATCAACCCGTCCTGACGGCTTTTGCCGCAATCCTGGTTGAGCACGTCGCTGATCTCGTCTCGCCGCTCGATCAGCACGCGCTGGAATTTGTACAGCACATCCACGCGTTCTTTGACAGATTTCCCGCTCCACGCAGGGAAGGCTTTGCGCATGTCGCGGACGACCTGCTGTACTTCCTCGGGCGTGTTCATGTTCACCGATCCGAATTGCGCGTTGGTGGCTGGGTTGACGAAAAATAGTTTTTCACGGTCCATGGCTTCTGCCCTCGGCGTAGGTTTTGGGATTTGTTTGTTGGATTATAAGCTGTTCCAGCGTGGACGATAAAGTTCTCATAAATTTGAAAGGATATTTCATGACCAGCCAGCTCTACCAGGAGAACTTCCCACACACGACCCCGCCTGGAGCCGCATCTTCAACTTTGTGGCCGAACGCGCGAAGGCGCTTACATCGACACCGACGACGGCCGCAAACTGCTCGACTTCACCAGTGGCATCGGCGTGACCAACGCGGGGCACTGTCATCCCAAGGTGGTGGAAGCCATCCGCGAGCAGGCGGGATTGTT
>CALLJA010000290.1 GCA_938008865.1 uncultured Anaerolineales bacterium | reverse complement strand
GAAACGGGCGAGACCGCCACGATCGAGTATGAAGTGCCGCTCGATGGACAGTCACCCTGGTTCGAGGCTTCCGTCTCGCAGATGGACGCGGATTGCACGCTGTGGGTGGCGCGCGACGTGACCGAACGTAAACGCACCGAAGACGGGTTGCGCGAGGCAGGCCGTTCGCTCGAACTGGCCCATTACGAATTGCAGCGCATGTTCGAGCATGAGCAGACCCTGGCGCGCACCGACGGCATGACCGGCCTGTTCAACCGTCGCCATTTCTTCGAACTGGCCGTGCGTGAATTCAGCGCCAGCCTGCGCTACAAGCGCCCCATGACAATCATCCTGTTCGACGTGGATGGCTTCAAGCAGGCCAACGACGCCTTCGGCCATGACATGGGCGACCGTATCCTGATTCAAATTTCCCAGGCCGCCGCCGCGCATATCCGCGACGTGGACGTGCTGGCGCGCTACGGCGGCGACGAGTTTATCATCCTGCTGCCCCAGACAGGCGCGCAGCAGGCGTTCCACCTGGCGGAACGCATCCGCGAGCAGGTGGCCGTCGTCAGCGTGGGCACCGAGAACGGGCCGTTTGCCGTCACCCTCAGCCTGGGGGTGGCCGAGATCCGCCACTCGCCGCCCGACGGCCTGGTGGAGGACGTCATCCGCCGCGCCGACCAAGCCTTATACACCGCCAAGGCGCATGGCAATAACCGCACGGTGATCTCCTAACTCCGTTGAAGCGTGGTCGTCTCTGCCCTGCAGGACCATTTTAGGCTACTTCCAGTTCTGATTTGACTCGGGGCGGAATTTCATATAGGATAGAAATTACCGCGGGCATACGCAGTTCCCGGGCGCATCGGGCTTTATCCATAGTCTGCCCATAGAAGAAGGTCTCATGCCGAAAAAGGCGCAAAGCTCCCGACCGAAACCAGACGCCAGCCTTCCCTCGCAGGAACGCTTCCTGCGCGATGCTTTCGAGCACCTGATGGAAGGCTTGCAGATCGTGGACCGCGACTGGCGCTACCTGTTTGTCAACGAAGTGGCGGCCCAGCACGGCGAAAAAAACGTGGGAGACCTGCTCGGCCAGCGTATGACCGACGTGTATCCGGGCATCGAAACGACCGAGATATTCAAGAAATTGAAGCGCTGCATGAGCCGCAGCGTTGCAGCCACGTTGACCAGCCAGTTCACCTATGCCGACGGTCACAGACGCTGGTTCGAACTGCGCGTCAGCCCGGTGGAGGACGGCTTGTGCATCCTGTCGCTGGATGTGACCGAACGCGTCCTGGCCGCGGAACATGTCCAGCGCCTGACCCGCACGCTGACCGTGCTGAGCAACATCAACCAGTCCATCGTGCGCGTGCGAGACCTGGAAACACTCTATGCGCGCGCCTGCCAGATCGCCGTGGAGGATGGCGGTTTTGCCCTGGCCTGGATCGGCCTGCTGGATGAGACGGGTCTCAAAGTGCGCGTGGCAGCTCACGCAGGCGGGTCGATGGGCTATCTCGACCGGCTTGAAGTTTCCCTTGGGCATCAGCCTGCGCAATCCTGCCCTATCGAGCGGGCCTTGCGTGTCGGGCGGTACCACGTCTGTGACCTGACCAGCCTGGCCGACGGGGAACTGGCGCCCTGTCAGACCGAGGCCCTGCGTCAGGGGTTCCGGTCTTCGGCCTCCTTCCCACTGTACGTGGACCACCAGATCCGCGGCGCGATCAACTTGTACACCTTCGAGCCCGACTTCTTCGACAGCGACGAGGTCAGGCTGTTGAAGGAGATGACCATGGATATCGGCTTCGCCATCGAAGTGGCCGAAGGCGAGCAGGAACGCGTCCGCGCCGCGCAAGCCGTGGCCGAGCAGGCTGGGCGGCTCGAAGAGGCCGAGCAGTACACCGGCCTGGGCAGTTGGGAGTTCGACGTCCGCACAGGGCGGGGGTGGTGGTCGCGCGGCATGTATCGTCTGTTCGGCCTTGCGGAACGGGAGACTGTGCCCACGCATGAGGAATATCTAGCATTGATCCACCCCGAGGACCGCATCCTCGTCCAGGATACGCTCGACCGCATGGCCCAGGGGCTGGACCCTGTGGCATACGAGTTCAGGCCCCACCCTGCGCTTGGCCCGGACCGCTGTTTCCAGCCCCGCACACGCTCCCTGCACGATCCCGAAAGCGGCGCGCTGCTCAAGTTTGCGGGCACCCTGCTCGATGTCACCGAACGTAAACGCGACCAGGCCATTCTGCGCGCCAGCGAAGAGCGGCTGCGCACCATCACCCAGAATGCCCCCGACATCATCTCGGAGGTGGACCGCGAAGGGCGCTTCCTGTACATCAGCCGCGTCCTGCCGGGCTTCAAACTGGAGGATGTGGTCGGCCGGAGTTTCTACGACTGGGTCGATCCCGAATTCCATGCCGTGATGCGCGAGGCGCTGGAGCAGGCCTTTGCCACGGGCGCGCGCCAGAGTTACGAGACCCAGGGCGCGGGCGCGCACAGAGAACAGCGCTGGTATGCCACCAACCTGTCGCCCGTACAGAGCGACGGGCGCGTGACCAGCGTCATCCTGATCGCCAGCGACGTCACCGAGCGGAGATTGGCCGAGCGCGAACTGGCCAATGCCCAGGCCCGCCTGCGGCGGTTGCAGGAAGCCGATATCATCGGGTTGATCGTGGCGGGCGCGGACGGCGAGATTTTTGAGGCCAACGATTACTACCTCGACCTGCTGGGCTATACCCGCCCCGAACTGGAGCAGGGCCTGGTCCGCTGGTTGGATATCACCCCGCCCGAACACCTGGCCGCCGATGCCCGCGCCCTGGCCGAACTGGAGGCGACCGGCGTCTGTACGCCCTACGAAAAGGAATACTTCCGCAAGGATGGCTCGCGCGTGTGGGTGCTGCTGACCGACGCCGTGCTGGCCGAGGGAAGCGGCAAGATCATCGCCCTGGTGCAGGACATCTCCGACCGCAAGCGGGCCGAGCAGGACCTGCGCGTGAGCGAGGAGCGTTACCGCACCCTGGTGGAGCAGATCCCCGCCATCGTGTACCTCGACAATATCGTGGACGGCGTCGGGCGCACCATCTTCGTCAGCCCGCAAGTCGAATCCATTCTGGGCGTCAGGGTCGAGGACTGGCTCGAGCGCGGCATGGAGATCTGGGCCTCGCACCTGCACCCCGACGACCGCGAGTACGCTGTCTCGAATTACCTGCGCTTTGTGCGGGAAGGCGGCGATTACAACTGCGAATACCGCATGGTGCGAGATGACGGGCGCGTGGTCTGGCTGCGCGACCAGGGCGTGATAATCGAAGGCCGCCCCATGCGCCAGATGCATGGGCTGATCCACGATATCACTGCCAGCAAACAGGCCGAAGAATCCCTGCGCCAGCGCGTGCAGGAACTCGAAACCCTGCACACCGTCTCGGCGGTCATGCGCGCCGCCCAAACCCTCGAAGAAGCCCTCGCGCGCCTGCTGGACGAGGCCCTGGCCAGCCTCGACACGAACGCGGGCGCCATCCTCCTGCATTACCCCACCTCGGACGATTTGCGCGACGTGGTGACCCGCGGCTGGTTCACAGACTTGCAGACCGTTCCCATCGCGGCTGGCGTAGGCGTGGCAGGTACGGTCTTTTCCAGCGGACAGTCCTACTGCGTCGACGAATTCCTGCGCGACGAACTGCCCGCCGCCTCGTCTCGCAGTAGGATGCCTGCGAAATGGGGCGGGGCCTGCGTGCCCATCCGCTCGGGCGAGCACGCCGTCGGTGTGCTCTTCGTCTCGATGCGCCTGCCGCGCACCATCACTCCCGAACAGATGCGCCTGATCGAGTCGCTGTCCGAGATCGCGGGCGCCACCATCCACAGGATCCGTCTGCACGAAGAGACCGTCCAGCGCCTCGAGAATTTGCAGGCCCTGCACGAGGTGGACCTGGCGATTGCATCCAACTTCGACCTGCGCCCGACCCTGGACACGCTCATCAGCCATACCATCCACCAGCTTGGCGTGGATGCGGCCGACATCCTGTTGCTGCACCCGTCGCTGCAAGTGCTGGAATTCGCGGCGGGCCAGGGCTTCCGCACCCTTGTCAGCCGCAGCTTGAGCGTTCGCATCGGCGAGAGCGGCGCGGGGCGGGCCGCCCTCGAGCACCGCTCGATCTACATTTCCAGCCTCGCCGAGGTCGAGCAGAATTCCGCCGTTGCCGCCCTGTGGAAGAGCGAGGAATTCGCCTCGTACTTTTGCGCCCCGCTGATCGTCAAGGGCGACGTGAAGGGCGTGTTGGAGGTGTACAGCCGCGCGCCCCTGCCGCCCCACCCGGACTGGATGTATTACCTCGAAACCCTGGCAGGGCAGGCCGCCATTGCCATCGACAACACCCAGCTCTTCGAGAACCTCCAACGCGCCAACCTCGAATTGGGCGTGGCCTATGAAGCCACCATCGAAGGCTGGTCGCGCGCGCTCGACCTGCGCGACGAGGAGACCGAAGGCCACACCCGCCGCGTAGCCGACCTGACCCTCGAACTGGCCGCCCATTTTGGGTTCACGCCCGCCGAACTGCCAGCCATCCGCCGCGGCGCGATCCTGCACGATATCGGCAAGATCGGCGTACCCGATACCATCCTGCTCAAGCCGGGGTCGCTCACCGATGCGGAATGGGTCGTTATGCGCGGGCATCCACAACTGGCTTATGAGCTGCTCCATCCCATCCACTACCTGCACGACTCGCTCGACATCCCCTACTGTCATCACGAGAAATGGGACGGCACGGGGTACCCGCGCGGGCTGCGGGGCGAAAGTATTCCGCTGACGGCGCGCATCTTCGCCGTGGTGGATATGTACGACGCCCTGACCAGCGACCGCCCCTACCGCAAAGCCTGGACGCACGAACGGGCTCTCGAACACATTCGTTCGCTGGGCGGCAGCCACTTCGACCCGCGTGTGGTGGAGGTCTTCCTGCGCAATTTTTCCAGCCGTTGAGCGCGGCTTGAGATCGGAGAAACCATGAAATTTGCAAAATGGGTCTTTCTTCTGTCGGGTGTGTACGGTATTCTGGTTACTTTGCCGCTTTATAACGAGGCGCAAACCGCGCAGATGTTCCCGCCTGCGGTCAATCACCCCGAATATTATTATGGTTTTGCGGGCGTCGTGCTGGCCTGGCAGGTGGCTTTCCTGCTCATCGCGCGCGATCCGCTTCAGCACCGTTCACTGATGGTGGCCGCCATCCTGGAAAAGGCCTCCTATGGGATCGCCGTCCTGGTGTTGTTCCTGCAGGCGCGGGTGACCACGCCCACGCTGACCTTTGGCTTGATCGACCTCATGCTGGGCATTCTTTTCGTGATTGCGTATCTGCTGACGGGCAGGGAGTCCGCCAAATAGAAAGGCAACCTGTTCAGGTTGCCTTTCTTCTCTCGGGGCTATGCCCGCTTCAAACAGACCAACCCTTTCAGGTAGGAGCCTTCGGGGAATTCGAGCGCCACGGGATGGTCCGCGCCCTGGGCCAGGAACTCTACAATGCTGGCGTCCACACCCGCGTCCAGCGCGGCGGAGGCGACGATCTTCTGGAATAGCGCCGCGTCGATCCCACCCGAGCACGAGAACGTGACCAAGATTCCGCCGGGCCGCAGTAACTTGAAGGCCAGACGGTTGATGTCCTTGTAGCCGCGCGAGGCCTTCTCGGCCTGGGCGGCAGTCGGCGCGAACTTGGGTGGGTCGAGCACGATCAGGTCGAAGGAGCGCCGCGAATCGCGGAATTTCCTCAGCACCTGGAAGACATCGCCCTCCACCCATTCCTGACCCTCAGCCGGCATCCCGTTTAACGAGACATTTTCGCGCGCCAGCGCCAGCGCCTCGCCCGAGGCATCCACCGAGGTGACGGATTTCGCGCCGCCCGCCCAGGCATTGACCGTGAAACCGCCCGTGTAGCAGAAGCAATCCAGCACGTCGCGTCCCTGTGCCAGCTCGCGCACCCGCTGACGGTTCTTGCGCTGGTCGAGGTAGAAGCCCGTCTTGTGGCCGCTTTGCAGGTTGACGTTAAATTTCAGTCCGTGCTCGTTGATCGGGAAGACGGGCGAGGGGATCTCACCGCGCAGCACGCCGACGATTTGTGGCAGTCCTTCGAGTTCGCGCACGTCCGCGTCCGAGCGCTCATAGATGACCTTGAGCCCCGTCTCTTCGAGCAGCAGTTCGGCCAGGGTCTCCTTCCAGAATTCCGTGCCCGCGGTGAGCGATTGCATCACCAGCACGTCGCCGTAGCGGTCCACCACCAGGCCGGGGATGCCGTCTGATTCGGCGTGGATCAGGCGGAC
>CALLJA010000289.1 GCA_938008865.1 uncultured Anaerolineales bacterium | reverse complement strand
CGGCGCGTACGGCATCCGCTCGGCAGAGGAGGCCCTCCAGAAGATTATCGGTTTCACGGATGTGGGCATACAGCAGACCATGCGCTGGGGCGGCATGTTGAACGAACAACTCTGGCAGCGCGCGTATCCCGATAACGAACCCGTCATGCTGTACGGCGAAGTGCGCATCTTCCGACCTGCCGAAGCAGGCGGAGCCCCGTTGTTCACGCTTCAAGAACACCCGCTGACGGGCAACACCGCGGGCCTCGAAGCCGTGCAGGAGGGCGTCTTCGTCGAGGCCAGCGGACAATTCACCATCCAGGATGACGTCCGCCTGTTCGAAGTCGCCTCGTGGACCTATTCCTCGGGCCAGTCAACCAGCCTGACGGGCGCGCTGCGCACGGAAGGCGGGGGGTTCATCCTATTCTCGGACGGGAAAGACTATCCGCTTGCCGACGTCCCCGTCAATGTCCCGCTCGGCACCCAGCCGCCCGACGAGCAGGTCATCGTCAGCGGCTTCCTGGTGGATGCCCGCATGGAATGGACCATGATCCAGTATTTCCCGCCAGGCAATAACGGCGGAGGCGGGGGCGGCGGCGGGAGCGGATTCTACGAACTCAACCTGTCGGGCACGCCCATGCCACTGCCCACGCCCGTCCCGACCGTCCCGTCCACGGGTGGCGGGGGCGGCGGCGGAGGAGGCGGCTCAGGCTACATGTACACCGTCGTGGCAGGCGATACCTGCCAGGGCATCGCGGCGACCTTCGAGGTATCTGTCGAAGACTTGATCGCGGAGAATGGGCTGCCTGCGGATTGCTCCACCTTGCAGGTCGACCAAACCCTCACCATCCAAGTGCCGTCGCCCAGCCTGCCAGAAACCGTCGAAGGGCTGCGCGGTATGTTGATGGTCAACCAGTACAACCGTCCCGATGGCAGCCAGCGCATGGAATATGCCCTGATCACCGCCAACCCCGACTACCCCTACGTGCTGCTGGAAGGCGACGGGCTGGACGCGCTCAAAGGCTACCGCAACCGTCCCGTGGATGTATGGGGCGCGCTTGAAATGGATGCCGCTCACTTCGCGCTCGTCGTGAAGGTCGACAGGTTCGAAATTCCCTTCCCCAACTTGAACTTCCAGATTCTGAGGGGAACGGAGAAAATCGCGGAAGTCGAGGGCCAGACGGTCCTGCTCTTCACCGCCGAAGACGGCCAGACCTTCCTCGAACTCAACTCGGACTGCAACAGTCCAGCGGGGGCCGAATCGGCGCTCAGCGCCAATGAGACTGCGATACAAGCCGAGACGCTGGCCATTCCGAGCCAGGCCTGGGGCGGCTATCCCACCGTCTGCATGTTCAGCAAAGCGCCCACCCTCGACCCGAGCGGCCAGCCCATCGAATTGCAGGTCACCTCAGACCAGGTCTATGTCATGGAGGATCCGATCACCAACGTCCCGCCCACCATGACCATCGAGAAAGTCGAGTTGGTTTATTACATCACCGACCCGCGTTACCCCGCAGCGGGCGCTTCGTCCAGCCCCGCCTACGTCCAGCCGATGTGGCGCTTCTACGGTCACTACAGCAATGGCGATGAGTTCGAATTCCTCGTCCAGGCGCTCAAGGACGAGTTCCTCTCGCCCGTCATCCTAACGGTTCAGCCGCCAGGATAAAGGTCACGCCCAAAAAAGTGCTCCGAGGTTACGGAGCACTTTTTTGTTCAAGAGTATAATATTGTCAGACATCTTCTCCAGAATGGAGCTAACGCCATGATCACCACCTACCACCGCCCCCAGACCCTCGACGAAGCCCTGACCCTGCTGGCCCAGCCCAACACCCTGCCCCTCGGCGGCGGGACTCTCCTCTCCCACCCGACGCCTGATCCCGTTTCCGTGGTGGATTTGCAAGCCCTCGGCCTGAACACCATCGCCCGCAAAGGCAATGACCTGGAACTCGGCGCCACCGTCACCCTGCAGCAGTTGCTCGAATCGGAGCATTGCCCTGAGGCTCTCAAGACCGCCATCAAGCTCGAATCCCCGCTCAACCTGCGCAACTCCGCCACCCTGGCTGGGACTCTCGTCTCCAGCGACGGCCGCTCGCCTTTTGCCGCCTGCCTGCTGGCCCTGGATGCGAAGATCACCGTCCATGGTCCATCGTCCACGGTCTTAGGTATGGGCGAATTCCTGCCCCTCCGCCCGAAGGGACTTATCACCGCCATCACCCTGCCCGCCCAGACCAAGTTCGCCTTTGAATATACCTCCCGCACCCCCGCAGACAAACCCATCGTCAGCGCCGCGCTGGCCCAGTGGCCCTCGGGCCGCGCCCGCCTGGTTATCGGCGGCTTCGGCAAATCCCCGTCCCTCGCCATGGACGGCACCGAATCCGCTGGCGTGGACTCCGCCGCCCGCAACGCCTGCCACGAAGCCGCCGACGACTTCGCCTCCGCCGACTACCGCATGGACGTCGCCGCCACGCTGGCCAAGAGATGCCTGGAAGGTCTGAAGTAGGTCGAGCCCGTGGCTTGAAAATTTCCAACCAGAGTACCGACGATGATTCTTATTCTCAGGCAGCCTGCTACGTCCGCTCAAATTCAGGAAATGCTCGAACAATACGAGCACATGATCAAGATCGTCGTGGATATTCGCCGTCGTCTTCTTTCGGGCGGTGGAGAAATGCACGCCGATTGCGAAAGTTTCCTGCTGGATGATGGCAGCGAGCAGGATGATCTGTGGGGCGCGAACTGGTACCCAGCCGAGCAGCGTATTGAATTCGAATCTTTGATCAATATCCGTCCACGGCTTGGAAATAGAAACGTTTTGATTCAGGATGAAAATCTCCGCAAACAGGTTGATTCTGTAACCCGTGAACTGCTTGGAGGCTCGCAGTGAAAGATCAAGAAAAAATCCGCCAGCGCTTCCTGCGCGATCCGCTGCCCCGCCGCCTGGGCGGCCTGGCTGCCACGCTGGGACGGATTTCCTCCTCTGCCAGAAATTCGAGCGACCCTGTCATCGTCTTGAATCTGCTCGACGAAGCCAGACACTTCATCGAATGGACCGCCGCCGAAACCGAACCCGAGACTGCCGCCGAATTGGTCGAGATGCAAACCCTGCTCACCCTTTGGCAGCGCGCCTGGCAGGAGGCCAGCCAGCATCCCAAACAGCGCATCCTGCTCTCTGTGCAGGCCAAAGCCTGGTCTGATAAGGCCGTGGATCTTTCAGGATTGGTATGAATCATTACAATCGACTGCCACACGGGCGTCGCCGCCACGCTGGCGAAGAGGTGCCTGGAATCCCTCAAGTAGGTCAACTTTGTACTTGGTCATTTTAGAGCAGCCGAATTGTCGTGTATAATGTCTATCGACATAGACAATTGGAGGCATCATGATCGACATACCCATTGCTGAAGCCCATAACCGACTCTCGGCTTTGCTAAGAAAGATACAAAAAAATCCCGTCACCCTTACCAGGCGAGGCAAGCCCGTGGGCGTTCTGCTCTCCCCCGAGGAATATGAGCGCCTGCGCCAATTTGAAGCGTACAGCCAGGTGGTGCGGGTCTCCCAATCTCTGCGCGAGAGCGGCGTAACTGCCTCTGAGTTGTATCGCAGTTCGCGCGACGAATTGGAGAATAAGTCATGATTCTGGATGCCAGCGTCCTGCTTAGCGCATTCTTCCCCGATGAAGCCCAGGACCAGGCCCAGGCAATTTTACGAAACCATGCTGCAGGGCGAGAGGCGCTCAAGGCCCCAATGCTGGTCGTGTACGAAGTGACCAATGCCGTCTGGCAGGCCGAGCGGCGCGGACGTATCTCCAGCGCGCAGGCAGACGAGGTCTTACAGGCTGTCTCTGGGTTGGGCCTCGAATTACTCCCCATGAACTGGGGCGAAAGCCTGGGTCTGGCTCGCCGCTTTGGCTGCAGCGCGTATGATGCTTCCTATCTGGCCCTTGCAGAAAAACTGGGTGAGCAATTCATCACAGCCGACGAGCGCTTATATAATGCGGTCCATTCGAACCTGGACTGGGTCATTTGGATAAGCAGCTATACTGCATAACGGCGTTAAAACTATCTTGCATTTCAAAAAATCATACAGACAAAAACCTTAGGAGCCACCCCATGACCTTCACCCTCCTTCAAGAACGTGACATCCCCGAGATCAATTCGAAAGTCAAGCTCTACGTCCACGAGCAGACGGGCGCGCGGCTGATCTCTGTCACCAACAGCGACGAGAACAAGGCCTTCGG
>CALLJA010000288.1 GCA_938008865.1 uncultured Anaerolineales bacterium | reverse complement strand
TGACATTCGGCCCTTAACAAATCGGCGCGGCGCGGGTATGATATTCAAATATCGGCGCCAGCATATCAAAGTCGTAGCCGCGACTCTTTCCCCAACAACCAGCGGTCAACCGAATACGACAGGCGTCCTCAAGCTGAGAAACTGAGGAATCCATGTCACCTGCTTCCACAAGCCACACTTACCTGGCAGACGAAGTATCCCATCACCTGCACGGCGACCCGCACCGCCGCGCCTCGGGCCTGTCAGATTTCATCCTCGGCGCGCAGGACGGGCTGGTCAACGTGTTGGGCGTGATCCTTGGCATTGCCGCGGCCACCCAGGATGCGCGCCTGGTGCTGATCGCGGGGCTGGCCACCACATTTGCGGAATCGATCTCGATGGGCGCAGTGGCCTACACCACCACCCTGGCCGACGCGGACCTGTACCAGAGCGAGCGCGAACGCGAGTACCGCCACATCGAGAAGATCCCTAAACTGGAGATCGAGGAAGTCCGCAAGATCTACGAGGAAAAAGGCTTCCGCGGCGACTTGCTCGAACGCATCGTTGAGACCATCACATCCAACCGCGATGTATGGGTGGCGGTGATGATGGCCGAGGAACATCGCCTCGCGCCGGTCGAGCGTGGCACGGCCGTGCGCGCGGCGGTGGTGGTGGGTATCTCGGCGGTGATCGGGTCGCTGGTGCCGCTGACGCCCTTCCTGTTCCTGCCCATTTCGGCCAGTATGTGGGCCTCGGTGCTGGTGACCGCGCTGGTGCTGTTCGGCATTGGCGCATACAAAGGCCGCATGACGGTCGGGAACCCCGGCCGCAGCGGGCTGGAGATGGCCGTGATCGGCACGCTCTCGGCGCTGGCGGGGTATGCAGTCGGGGTCCTGCTCAAGGTCCCGTCCGTGCCTTAGGCGCAAAAAACTCAAAACGAATCGAAAAATATGCCTCATTCCAACACACAATCATCGAAGCGCCCCTCCCTGACCCGCTATGCGTGGCTGTCCATCGCCGCCGCGGTCCTGACCATTGCGCTCAAATCGGGCGCATACCTGTTGACCGGCTCGGTGGGCCTGCTCTCGGACGCCATCGAATCGGGCGTGAACCTGGTGGCCGCCCTGATGGCGCTGGCCATGCTGACCGTCGCCGCGCGTCCGGAGGACGACAACCATACCTACGGCCACAGCAAGGCAGAATACTTCGCCAGCGTGGTGGAGGGCATCCTCATCCTCGTCGCGGCGGGCAGTATCATCTGGACGGCGGCCGGGCGGCTGCTACACCCGCAGGAACTGGAACAGGTGGGGCTTGGCCTGGCGGTGTCGGTGGGGGCTTCGCTCATCAACCTGGGCGTGGCCCAGGTCCTGCTGCGGGCGGGCAAACGACATAACTCGATCACGCTCGAGGCCGACTCGCATCACCTGATGACCGACGTATGGACCTCGGTGGGCGTGGTCTCGGCCATCGGCGTGGTGGGGCTGACGGGCTGGCTGATCCTCGACCCGATCATCGCCATCGCCGTGGGCCTGAACATCGTTTGGACGGCCTACCAACTCATCCGCCGCTCGGTGGAAGGACTGATGGACGGGGCGCTGCCGTCTGAAGACCAGCAGAAGATCGAAGAGGTCATCGCGCAGTATCGGCGGCGCGGAGTGGACTTCCATGCCTTGCGCACGCGCCAGTCGGCGGCGCGGCGGTTCGTCTCGGTCCACATGCTGGTGCCCGGCGCGTGGACGGTCCACGATGCGCATCACGTGGCTGAAGACTTCGAAGGCGACATCCGCAAGGTCCTGTCCGAGACCATCATCCATACCCACCTCGAACCCATCGACGACCAGATCTCGATGGACGACATCCACGAGAAATAAAACAGCGGGCGGACCGTTTGGTCCGCCCGCTGAATTTTACGGGGGAAAGTTTACACCAGCAGGGCCAGTTTTCTGGCAGAGTCATAATACACGGATACCGAAGCGCCTGCGGCCAGCCCGGCGGCCTGCGCAGACTTGCAGCGCATCTGGGCCTTGAAAGCAGGACCGTCGGCGGGTTTCACCTCCACGGGGAGGGCCACCCACAGGTCCGCGCCGCGCGTGTTGGCGAAGTCGTTGGCCAGCACGGTGGCTTGCGCCCGTTTCCCGTCGCGGGTCACACGCTGCACCCACGAAGGCGGGATGTACGGCGAAAAGATATAAGCCACCATGGCGACCAAGACGACCAAAAAGAGCGGCGCCACCGCCACCGACGGGATGATATGCGCCCACGACAGCCCGATCAGGACTGCCAGGAGCAGGTACATCCCCAGCATTTTCAGGGTCCGCGTTTTCATAAAAACTCCTTGCGAATAGGAAACAGGACTATTTTAAGCCGTCCCCGTCCGTTTTCCATGGGACGAATGGCACAGTAAGGGAATTGTAATGCGCGCCCGCCAACGGGAAGTCCCGTTTCTACGGGCAGGCAAAATCGCCCTTCGGCTCAGGCAGGTACACCTTCGCGCGCGCGCCGTGCAAGATAATGACGCGCGCTTGGACATACCTGCCCATATCGCAACCCAAAACGCTGACATAGGCCCCGTGCGGGAAACCGTTCGGCGGCAGGTCTACAGGCAGGATGACCTGGGTATCCTCCTGGTTGATGAGCCAGAAGTGCAGGTACTTCATGTCGGCGGGCGTATCGTCCAGGTAGTAGATCCTGCCAAAGGGACGATAGAAGCGCGGGTACAGGTCCATGCCCGAGAGCAGGACGGCGTCCTTCTGCGCGAGGAAATCCGCCAGCGCGGCTTCGGACAGGATGCCTTCCTTCGTCAACGCGGCTGCCGCCTGCTGCGCGTAGGGCGCCAGGTCGCGGGCGGGGATGAGCCGTTCGGCCAGCGGGACAGCCAGCCCCAACAGGAACAAGCCTCCCAGCAGGGCCGCACCCAGGGCGGGGCGCACGGACGCCTGCCTGGATTCCTCCATGCTTGGAAGTCCGCCTGCAATCACGGCCAGCCTGGCAGGCAGGTACGCCAGTGCAGCCGCGAAATACACGATGACGGCCCAATCCACGGGCAGGGAAAAGCGCCAGCCCGAGGAACGGGCCAACGCATTGCCCGCGCTATACACCAGGAAAGTTGCCAGCGGCAGCCAGCCCGTCAGGTTGTCTTTTCTCACTGCGAGGAAGATGCCGCCCGCCAGCAGCGACAGGTTGACCAGCAAGGCCAGCGCACTGCCGCTGGGGAGTTCACCGCGCCACAAGCGCCAGAACGGCAGCTGCGCCACCACCTCGTGTGTCGAGAGAGTCGAATATACGGGCGCGAGAAACACGGAACTGGTGACCAGGTTGTGCAGGAAGTGATTGCCGATGAAGAACGCTGTGTCCGCGGGATGCTCACGCAAGTAGGTTAGCACGTCCGCTTTGAGGCGGGCCGAGAAGGCCTGCTCGCTTTCGCCGGGCAACGGCTCGGGCAGGCTGAGCGGCGAGGCGGAATAATTGCGGGCCATCAAGCGTTCCTCGCCGCGGTCGTCGAGCACGAGCGTGCCCGTCAGGGACCAGTTGCGTCCCAGCCAGGGCGCGAGGACCAGCGCCAGCCCCAGCCCCAGGCCGATCCACTCTTTGAGGGCGGGCCTGAGCGACTTGCGCGCCAGCAGAATCCACAACGCCAGCACGGGGAACAGCACCACGACCTGCGCGCGCACCAGCACCGTCAGCCCAAGACAGGCCCCCGAAACGGCGGCCAGCCAGGGGTCCGGGACTTTCTTTTTAAGCAGGGGGACGGCCACGGCAAAGGTCAATAAAATCCCAAGCATGGCCGCCAGGTCGCTCATCATCAATTTGGCGTGCGAGGTCACGATCTCGCCCGAGAGCGCGATGGCATTCGACTCGCGCACAAGCACCAGGCCCGCGGCGATCAACCCTCCCAGGCGGTTGGACAGTCCCGCTGCGACCAGGAAGACCAGCGCGGGCAGGAGCGCCAGCAGCCACAATTGCAGGCGGATGACGTCATCGTACTCCGGGCCGACGGCCGCGTGGAACAGGGCCAGCATCCCGACGTAGAGCGGGCGTCGCACGAGGTGGTCGTCGAAGCCGTGACCGATCAACAGGTGATGCGCAGACATATCGAAGATCTGCGCATCGGAGGATGGATAATATTCGTCGTTGGGCGGGACGGGCGTGGGCGCGAAATGGGTGGGACTCATGGGCTGGTGCGACCAAAGCGCCACGGCCAGCGCCCACAAGCCGAGGAAGAGAGCGATGTTCTGCACAACAACCCAGCGCGAATGTACGACAGGGAAGCGCCGCTCGATCAGCCAATGGGCAAAGGCCAGCCACAAGCTGACGGTAACCACCAGCGCAATCTGCGGCAGGCTGACGGGTGTGCCGGTCGTGCCCCAACTCAGGCCCACCAGGTCCACCGTCAGGCCGATGCGCGTGGTGGAGATGAACAACCCGACGGCCAGGAAGATGACGAACAGCAGGGCGGTCGTTTTCATCGCGCGGAACGTTCCGCCGTTGCGCGGGGAACGCTCCAGGTCTGGGACGAGCAGGACCGTTCCCAGGTTGATGCCCAGCAAGGCGCCCAAGGCCAATAGCGGCAAAATGCGTTCGTACATCGCCTGGCTGGAATAGAGCAGCCAGTATTCTTTTTGCAAGGCCAGAGCGCCCAGGGTGAGCGCCATCAACAAAAGGAAGAGCGCCAGCGCGGCGCGATGACGCAAGGCGGCGACCAAGCGGGCCAGCCTATCGGCGACCTCATCCGTTCGCAGGCGGTAGGAAACCAGCAGGAATCCCGCCGAAACCAGCAAGACCATCAGCAGGCTGAGAATGCGTATGGTCGATAAAACAGAAAAGGATGCCAGCCAATAAGAGATCAGGCATCCTTCCATGAAGGATAGAAGGGCGGCAGCGCGCAAACTGATTTTCAGCATTATGCTCCCTGGGCTAATTCAGCGTTTCCCATTCTGTCAGCTTCTCGTCCATTTCACGCTGTACGCGCTCGTAGTCCTTGCCGAGTTGAGCCACCA
>CALLJA010000287.1 GCA_938008865.1 uncultured Anaerolineales bacterium | reverse complement strand
GAGATCGTGGTCGAAACGCCCACACCCTTCGTGTTCAGCAACACCAGCCGGGCGCTGTCCATCGGCATGTCGGTTTCGGGACGGCCCATTGAAGTCTACACATTTGGGGTCGGGGAACGCAAAATGATGATCGTGGCAGGCATTCACGGCGGCTACGAGTGGAATACCATCGCCCTGGCCGACCAGATGATCCTGTACCTGACCGACCACCCCGAGGCCATCCCTAGCGATGTGACCCTCTACATCTTACGCAACCTTAACCCCGACGGCGATGCCCGCGACCACGGCATCGACGGCCGCGTCAACGACCACGGCGTGGACCTCAACCGCAACTTCCCCGTCAACTGGTCCGCCACCTGGGACCGCGCAGGCTGCTTCGACCAGGCTCCCACCACCAGCGGAATCGGGCCTGGGTCTGAGCCAGAGACCGTGGCGGTGATGAACTTCCTCATTTACCACAGGATCGAAGCGCTCATCAGTTATCATAGCGCCGCGCTGGGCATCTTCCCTGGCGGCAACCCGTGGGACAGCGAATCTGTCCGACTGGCGCAGCGGATCGCCGAAGTAAGCGACTATCCCTATCCGCCCATCGAGACGGGCTGCGTATACACGGGCACGCTGGCCGATTACGCTGTCTCGCGCGGCGCGGCCGCCGTGGACATGGAACTGAGCGACCACCAGCGCACCGAGTTCCGCACCAACCTGAGGGTGCTGAACGTGCTGTTGAATTTCAGGAAACAGGAATAGAATCCGAACAACCCTTCCCTGCCAACAAGGCGCGCTGCGCCTGATGATATTCGAAATTGGAGCATGAATGACCCAACCCATAGACATCCTTTTCACCAATGCCCTCGTCCTGTGCATGGACGAAAAACTGACCCAGTATTCGCCTGGCGCCGTGGCCGTTCAGGGCGACAGCATTGTGGCGGTCGGCCCCGAGGCCGAACTGTGCGCGGAATATTCCGCCGCCGAGACCTTCGATTGCGGCGGTAAGGTGCTGATGCCTGGCCTGGTCAATGCGCACACGCATGTGCCCATGACCCTGTTGCGCGGCCTGGCCGACGACCTGCGCCTGGACGTGTGGCTGATGGGCTATATGATGCCCGTCGAACGCGAGTTCGTCTCGCCCGAATTTGTCCGCCTGGGGACGCTGCTGGCCTGCGTCGAGCAGATTCGCAGCGGCGTGACCACCTTCAATGACATGTACTACTTCGAGGATGCCGTGGCCCAGGCCGCCGCCGATGCAGGCATGCGCGCCGTGTGTGGCGAAAGCGTGATGAAGTTCCCCGCGCCCGACGCCCCCGCCTATGAAGACTCGTTCGCACTGGCGCGCGAGTTCATCAAGAAGTGGAAGGGGCATCCGCTGATCGTGCCCGCTGTGGCCCCGCATGCCGTCTATACCACCACGCCCGAGATTCTGCGTGAAACCGCCCAGCTGGCAAAAGAATTCGATGTGCCGCTGCACATCCACATCTCCGAGACCTCTTTCGAGGTCGAGAACATGCGCAACGAACAGGGCATGCCCGTCGTGCCGTACGTCAAGAAGCAGGGACTGTTCGAAGCCAAGGTCATCGCGGCGCACTGCGTCCACATCGACTCGGGCGAGATCCGCACCCTCAAGAACCACGGCGCGGGCGTCTCGCACAATCCGTCGTCCAATCTGAAACTGGCCTCGGGCTTCGCGCCCGTCCAGAAGATGCTGGAGGTCGGGTTGAACGTGGGCATCGGTACTGACGGCCCAGCCTCGAACAACGACCTGGACATGTTCGAGGAAGTGCGTCTGGCTTCCTTCATCGCCAAGGCCTCGGTCAACGACCCGACCGCCGTCCCCGCCCAGACTGCGCTGACGATGGCCACCCGCCTCGGCGCGCAAGCCCTGCACCTGGGCGATATCACGGGCTCGCTCGAAGCGGGCAAACGCGCCGACCTGATCGTGGTGGACGTTTCCCCCGCGCACAACTCGCCCAAGTTCCGCCGCGACCCAAATAATGCCTACGCGCAACTCGTGTACGCCGCCAAATCCACCGATGTGACCGACGTGATGGTCAACGGTCAATGGCTGATGCGCTCGCGCGAACTGCTGACCCTCAACGAGGCGGAATTGCTCGAACAAGCCCAGGTCGTGGCCCAAAAGATCGACGCCTTCCTGATCGAGCGCGAGCAGTCGGTGCTGTCGAAGCTGATCGCGCTGGGCGGCTCGATGGAGGAGGAATCCTTCGAGGTGCAGGTCAAGGTTAAGATCGCGGAGCCAGACCCCGTGGTCAAGGCGCTGATGGGGTCCGACATCCGCATTGTGGCCTTCAAGCACTATCGCCAGTTCGATAATTATTTCTTCTTCCCCGAAGCAGACCAGGGCCGCCTGCGCTATCGCGAAGATGACCTGATCAATGAGAAGGGCGACTCGGTCAACGTGCGCGCGCGCCTGACCCTGATCGGCCAGAAGCGCGAAGACCACCTCGAGCATGACGTGCTGCTCTCACGCAGCCGCTTCCTGGCGCCCGCCACGCACAGCCTGCGCTTCTACCGTGAATACTTCAAACCCGCCGAAGAGGTGGTGATCGAGAAAGACCGCCTGCGCTGGCACATCAGTTACAAGGATACCGAGTTCTTCCTGAACCTGGACGAGATGACCCAGCCCGCCACGGGCCACTACCTCGAGATCAAGAGCCGCACCTGGAGCCGCAAGGATGCCGAGCGCAAGGCTGAGTTGACTACCGAACTGATGGCCCTGCTGGGCGTTGCCGACAACCCGACCGTGACCCAGGACTACATCGAACTGATCCGCAGGCGGAAGACGGCGGCGTAGGTTGGGTATGGAGACGTTTCGCAAGGGGCTGGCTGGGCTCTGCGCGGCGCTGTTCATCGCGGCCGCGATCCTGTCCATGCTGCTGTTCAACCTGGAGCGCAGGGCCTTCCTGGCCGAGACCTACCAGCAGGCGTTCGCCAACGACAATTTCTACGAACGCCTGCCCGCCCTGCTGGCGCAGGCCCTCGTGACCTCGCCCGACCAGCAAGATATACCGCTGGGCATGCGCTCGATGAGCGTGCAGCAATGGGAAAGCTTCCTGCGTGAACTGTTGCCGCCCGAGACGCTCAAGGTCATGGGCGACCAGGCCCTGGCTTCGACCTTCGCCTACCTGAACAACGAAGCCGACGCGGCGGTCCTGGACCTGACGCCGCTCAAGACTCAGATGGCGGGCGGCGCGGGCACGCAGGCGGTGTTGAACCTGATGCAAAGCCTGCCGCCCTGCACTCTGGACGAACTGGCGCGCATTACGCTCTCGTTCCTGAGCGACCAGCAGGTCGCCTTCTGCAATCCGCCCGCCGAGATGGCAGGCGTGACCCAGCCGCTGATCGAAGGCCAGGTGCAACTGGCCGCCGCCGCCCTGCCCGCCCAGGTGACCCTCGTCAGTTTCGACCCGCTGTCGCTGCAGCCCGACCCGCGCCAGCGCATCCAGTCCCTGCGGCTGGCGCTGCGCCTCCTGCCGCTGCTTCCGCTGTTGCTGCTCTTCGGCATGACCCTGCTGGCCGTGCGCAGCCTGCGCGACTGGCTGGCCTGGTGGGGTATCCCGTTTACCGTGACGGGCCTCGCAGTCAATATCATGACCTGGATGGGCGCGCCACTGGCGGGCTGGATTTTACTGAAACTGCTCCTGCGCAACGCGCCCACCCTGCTGCCGCCTGTGCTGCTCGATGACGCCAGCCGACTGGCCGAGGCCATCATTGGCCAGGCGCTCGCGCCGCTGGCGCTGCAAGGCGGGCTGTTGGTCGGTCTCGGCCTGTTGATGACCGTGCTGGCCTTTGGCCCTGACCTGCCTCGAAAGACCAGAGCCTGATTCTCGCAATTGCAACAAAAGCATCTCCTGTCTTGTATTCATCGAGACAGGAGATTTTTTATGCGCCGACTGATACTTGCCCTTTCCGTTCTGGCCCTGGCCGCGCTGGCCTGCGGCGGCGGCAACGCCGTCCCGACCGTCCCGCCCGCGCCGCAGGACTCGGTCTTCGATGCGGGGCGGACCGTTTACGGCTTCTTCCCCTCCCCCATCCGCGTGGAACTGCAGAGCGTGTTCGATACCTACCAGCGCATCGGCGAACACGCCGACGTGGTGCTGTTACAGCAAAATATCCCGTGGAAGGATTTCGCGCAAGGCGTGGACGTCCAAAGCCAGGCCATCACCGACATCACGAACCAGATGATCCTGTGCGACCGCAACAGCCTGGAAGCCATCTTCGTAGTGGACCCGCTCAACGGCCTGAACCGTCGCGAGTTCGCAAACCTGCCCTGGGGCTGGGCGGCGAATTTCGCCAACCCCGACGTGCGCGCAGCTTTCAAGAATTTCACTTTGCGTATCGTGCGCGAATATCACCCGCGTTATCTCGGGCTGGCCTCTGAGATCAACACCTATGCCGATGCCTTCCCAGAAGATTACCCCAATTACGTCAGCCTGTACCAGGAAGTCTACACGGCAGTCAAGGCCGAAGCGCCCGAGACACAAATCTTTGCCACCTTCCAATGGGAGGATTTGAACAACCTCTACGAAGGCGCGAACGAAGGCCGCAAACCCTACGACACCAACTGGCAGGTCGTCGACGCCCTCGAACCCAACCTGGACCTTTGGGTGATCTCCACCTACCCCTTCGGCGCCTTCCATAGCGCAGCCGAGATCCCCGACGATTACTACACCCCGCTCCTCGTGCGGACCTCCAAGCCGCTGGCAGTGGCCGAGGGTGGATTCAGTTCAGTTCCGATGGAACCCTTCGGCGGCTCGGATGCAGACCAGATCGCCTACATCACCAGGATCCACGACCAGATCGGTCCCCGCCTGGCGTTCTGGATCTATATCATCATCAACGACCTGGATATGGATTCGTATGCCCCCAACATGAAAAAGGACCAGGACACCCTGGCCTGGTTCACCCGCATGGGCTTCTTCGATGTGGACGGGAACCCCAAGCCCGCGCTGGAAGTCTGGGA
>CALLJA010000286.1 GCA_938008865.1 uncultured Anaerolineales bacterium | reverse complement strand
GCATCTCGGCCGAGATGGGAATATCCATCTTGCGCAGCCAGACCAGCAGCAACTCATAGACCTGCTCCTTGATCTGCTTTTCGACCAGCGGCGCAAACTGCTTCTGCGATTGGGCGCAACTGGTGTTCAGTTTCACCTGGAATTCGCATACGGTCAGGATCAACATGCGCAGGTTCTCTGGCGCGTAGTGGCAGGCGTTAAGCACGCGGCTCTCGATCTCCTGGTGGAACTTCTGGCGAATGCTGTGGTCGAGCAAGGCATACTTGTCCTCGAAATGCGCGTAGAACGTGGCGCGGTTGATCTGGGCTTTCTCAGTCACATCCTGCACGGTGATGGTGTCGAAGTTCTTTTCGGTCAGCAATTCGTCGAAAGACCGCTCGATCAACTGGCGGGTTCGGCGCACGCGCGGGTCCTGGTTATTTAATTTGGACAACATTTTTTCTCCTGTGTTGCTTAGCCAACAAAAGTTGCGCTTTGGTGGTTGACCTGGGTCAGCCTATGCGATTTAATACAGCAACAATAGTTGCTTAAGCAACGAATGTGTGAAATATATCATGCCAATTTAGGAGAGTCAAGATGAACATCGCTTTATGGATCGTACAGGCGCTGCTGGCCGCTTTCTACGGTATGGCCGGGAGCATGAAAACCTTTCAGCCTGACAAGGTCCGCGCCAACCCGCAAATGACCTGGGCCCATAACCAGGGTGACGCCTACATCCGCTTCGTTGGGACCTCGGAGTTGCTCGGTGCCCTGGGCATGATCCTGCCCCTCGCCACGGGGATCCTGCCCTGGCTGACCCCGCTGGCGGCCGTCGGCTTGAGCGTCATCCAACTGCTGGCTATCTTCATGGTACACCTGCCGAAAAAGGAATATCAGGTGATTCCTGTCAACGTGGTTGTTCTGGCGCTTTCGATCTTTGTAACCATTGGCCGCCTGCCGACCTTTGGCTAGCGGAATAGTGAATTCAATTCGCGCTTGAACTGAACTCGACCTTTGCCCGTCTCGCCACCGATGAGCAAATCGAACGAACCGTCGAAGCGCTGAATGCCAACGGCTTCCGTACCTTGATCGCCGCAGACGCTGAAGAAGTCAGAAAACTATTTTTCGAGAATTTGCCCGAAGGCGCACAAGTCCACACAGGCGCTTCGGTGACGTTGGATACGCTCGGCATTACGGTGGCCGAAGATGGACGTGTCATCGTCGCCTCGCGTAGCGGCAGCCAGCTCGGTCTGTACGTCTCGGGCGCGGGCAAGGTTATCTGGGTCGTTGGCGCGCAGAAGATCGTCTGCGACGTGGCCGAAGGTCTGCGCCACATGGAGGAATATTCCCTGCCGCTCGAAGACCAACGTGCCCAGAAGGCCTATGGCATCCACAGTGAGATCGCCAAGTTGTTGATCTTCAACAAGGAAGTTATTCCCGGCCGCATCACGCTGATTCTCGTCAAGGAAGAGTCGGGTTTCTAACCCGCTTTATTTCTCATAAATCAACCAATTCAGAAGGAGAAAATAAAATGAACGTAACCATTATCGGCGCTGGAAATATGGGACGCGGAATCGCCACCCGCCTGTTGAGCGGCGGTCACAGCGTGACCCTGATCGACCAGAACGAGGCACAAGCCACCGAGCTGGCCAAGCAGTTGCAGGCTTCCGCCAAGGGCGGGGCGACCGTCGCCACTGCCCCTTCGGGCAGCGCGCTCAAGGACGAGGTCGTGGTGCTGGCTGTGTACTATCCCGTCGTAGCAAGCGTCATCGAGCAGTATGGTAAACAGTTCGACGGCAAGGTGGTGGTGGACATCACCAACACTCTGAATGACACCTTCACCGAGCCACGCTTCGATAACACCTCGGGCGCGGAGGAGATCGCCAAACTCCTGCCGAACTCGAAGGTGGTCAAAGCCTTCAATACCACCTTTGCAGGTACCCTCGTCAGCGGACAGGTGGCGGGCCAGCCTCTGGATGTGTTGATTGCGGGTGACGACTCGGCCGCCAAGGCCCTGGTCGCAGACCTGGCCCAGTCAGGCGGCCTGCGGCCCGTGGACGTGGGACCGCTGCGCCGCGCCCGTCAACTGGAAGGGATGGGGTTCCTGCACATCACCTTGCAGGGCACGCTCGGCACCAACTGGGGCAGTGCAGTCAAATTCATCGGCTAATCGATAAGCTTATCTCGAAACCTGCTTCGAGAATCCATGACACGGGACGGCCATGCGCTGTCCCGTGTTTATTTGTATAATGAAGGAAATCCTTTTGTAGGAGTGGCGCGTATGCCGCCGAGAGGTCATTTCCATATGCTATTCGAATATGCCCCCATTTCGCTCTGGGAGGACGACTACAGCGGGATCAAATCCTTCTTCGACAGCCTGC
>CALLJA010000285.1 GCA_938008865.1 uncultured Anaerolineales bacterium | reverse complement strand
GTCGAGCAGGTCGTTGGCGCGCTCCTCGATCTGCGGCAGGGCCTGCTCGATCAGCAGGGCAGGGACGCCGTCCTTGCCAAAGGCGCGTTCGAGCGTCTTGTGGCGGACGATGTTCCGCTGGAGGTCCTCGCGCTGGGACTGCAGGTCCGCTTTGCGCGCGCGCTGGGAAGCCAGCACGTCCACTTTTTGGCGGGCAGCCACCATCTCGTCGCGGGCCTGGTTCTCCTGTTCGCGCAGGCGGAAGTACTCGCGCTCGGCCTGGTCCAGGCTGGGGGATTGGGCCTCGGCCGCCGCCAGCGCCGACGCGACGCGCTCATAGTCGGCTCGCTGCGCTTCGATCTCCGCTTCCCGACTCCCGATCTCCGACCTCAGGTTGGCGATCTCATCCTCGATGGGCTTCAACGCGGCTTTGGCCTTTTCAAGGTTCAAGTGTTGATCTTCCGCCTCGCGTTGAGCCGCCTCCGCCTGACGGGCCGCCTCGTGCGCCGACGGGTCGTAGCCCAGCCGCGCCAGTTCCGCATCCAGCTTCTTCAACGATTTCTGCGCCTGTGTGGCAAACTTTCCACTTTCCAACAGGTCCGACACTTCTTTCAAGCGCTTCGCACCCGTGCTTTCCCATTCCTGGTATTGACGCTCCAGCGCTTCCAACCGTTCCGTCAACTGCGAGACGCTGTTGGACGCGGCCAATTGTTCGCGCTCCGCGTTGGACAGGGCCGCCATCTGCGACGTGTACTCCGCCAGCGCCTCGCCGAGTGACTTGATCTCGGCCAGGTTGGCGCGATAGCGGTCGCCCGAACCCTTGCCATCCTGACGCAACTGCTCGATGGTTTGCAGGCGGTGATCGGCGGTCAGCGGCTGTCCGCACAGCGGACATTCCGCGCCTTCGGTTTCTTCCAGGCGGTCGATGCGCATCTTCATCTCGTCCATCTGGACCTTGAGCGCCTCGTTCTCCGCCTTGAGCTCGGCCTGCCTCTCGCGCCCCGCCTGGAGTTGAGATTCGATCTCCTTGCGCGTAGCCAGTTTAGAAGTAATTCCTTCCAACGCAGATTGGGCGGCGGCAATCTTTTCCCGCAACTCATCCGCCACTTCCCACTGACCACTCACCGCCTCAGACTGCTCCGTCAGCGACGATAATTCCTGTTCCAGCCTGGCCTTCTCTGCTTCGATCTCGCGCAGCAGCGGCTGACGTTTCTCATCATGCTCGCGGAATTGGGCTGCCACCCCGTCCAGGCGGGCGACTTCGGCGCGGGCCGACTGCCAGGCCCCGTACGCGGACTCGACTTGCTCGGCGCGCTGGACGAGGTCGGCAAAGGTGGCGGCGTCCGCTTCTTTGGCGGCGAGACGGGCCTGAAGTCCAGACAGGCCATTCTGGGAGCGGGCAAGGGCCGCCGAAAGGGTATCCGCCAATCGGCGCTGTTCAGCCAGCGAAGCGGAGGTCCGCTTGATGTTTTCCAGCGCGGCTTCCTGCGTGGTGCGCAGCGAGGTCAGAGTCTTCAGTTGCGCGTCGAGTTCGGCCAGGCGGGCTTTGCGCGGTTCCTCCTCGGCCAGTTCGGCGTCGATCTCGGCGATGCGACCCTCGATCTCACTCACCTCGCGCTCGATGGACTTGCGCCGTTCGGCGGCCCGCTCGCGGTAGGTCTCCCACATCTCCAGGCCGAGGATCGAGCCCAGCACGGCCTTGCGCTCGCTGGCCTTCTTCTGGGTGAACTCGTCGGCCTTGCCCTGTAGAAAGAACGAGGCATTGACGAAGGTGTCGTAATCCAGCCGCAGGGCCTGGCGGATGCGCGCCTCGGTTTCGCTGCGCGTCTTTTCAGTCAGCGGCCGCCAGGACTCGCCGTCGGCCACCTGAAATTCGAGGATGGTGGTCTTGCCTCTCGGCAGCGTGCGCTGGATGCGGTAGACGTTGCTCTCGTAGCGGAACGTCAGCGCCACCTCGGCGGCCTTCGATTGCAGGTTGACCAGCGAGTCGTCGCGTTTGCGCGCCTGCCCGAAGACCGCCCAAGTGATGGCGTCGAGCAGCGACGATTTACCCGCGCCGTTGTGGCCCGAGATGCAGGCCAGGTCGAAGCCCGTGAAGTCCAGTTCGACGGGTTCACGATACGAAAGGAAGCCAGCGATGCGCAGTTTGAGGGGAATCATGTTGGATGGATTATAATCGAACCGTTATGCGCGAAACCGCCGAAGCCCGCGCCCGCCTGCGCCTATTCCTCGTATCCGTCATCGGGATTTCGCTGGTCTGTTACTGTGTGGGGGGCATTGCCCTGATGGCCGCCCCCGATAGGAACGCCACGCCCACC
The DNA here is from genome assembly GCA_938008865.1 of uncultured Anaerolineales bacterium. Lineage (GTDB taxonomy): Bacteria > Chloroflexota > Anaerolineae > Anaerolineales > Villigracilaceae > JACPVF01. The sequence continues at coordinate 2,407 of CALLJA010000285.1, read as the reverse complement.
GCCACCCTTACCGCCTCGCCCACGCTTACGCCTGTTATATGGACGGCCACCCCGCTGACCCCCACCGTGAGCGGCACCCCGTGGATCGTGACGGGCACCGTCTCGGCGACTCCCACGCCGACCCTCACCCCGTCTGTGACGTGGACGCCCTTCCAGCCTTCCACGCTTACGCCCACTGAAACCGAGGTCCCGCCCGACACGCTCACCTTCACGCCGCCCCCAACCGAGACCTTCACTCCCAGTCCGTCGCCGACCAACACCGTCCCCCCGACGGATACGCCCACGGCCACCCCCACGCCGACCGCCACCCTGACCCCCTTCCAATAACCCATGACAGATTTGCTGCCCTTTCTGAAATCCCTGCTCTCGGTTTCGGGCCTATCAGGCCATGAAGCCCCCGCCGCCCGCCTGATCGAAGCGGAGTGGAAGCCGCTGGCGGACGAGGTCCACTACAGCCGCCTCGGATCATTGCACGCCCTCAAGAAGGGGAACGGTCCCGAGCCGCGTCCCTCGCTGTTGATTGCCGCCCACATGGACGCCATCGGCCTGATTGTGCGTAAGGTGGTGGACGGCTTCCTCTATACTTCATCCGTCGGCGGCGTGGACGTGCGCGTGCTGCCTGGCACGCCTGTGTTGGTCCATGCCGAGGACGGCGACCTGCCTGGCGTGGTAGCCATGCCGATGGGAAAACTCCTGCCTGCGGGCGCAAACGATGGTTTTCTGACCTTTGAGCATCTCGTGGTGGACACGGGCCTGACCCCCGCTGAGGTAAAGCGGCGCGTGCGCGTCGGCGACCTGATCTCGTTCGACACGCCGCCCGTCGAGATGGCGGGCGAAGTCCTCAACGGCCATTCGCTGGACAACCGCGCCTCGGTTGCCGCGCTGACGGTGGCCCTGCGCGAACTCCAGTCCAAGACCCATGCCTGGGACGTATGGGCGGCGGCCTCCACCCAGGAGGAAGTCGGCGCGAAAGGCGCCCTGACCTCGACCATCCAACTACGCCCCAGCCTGGCCATCGCCGTGGACGTGACCTTTGGCAAGGGGCCGGGCGCAAACGGCTGGGAAACCTTTCCGCTCGGCAAGGGCATCACGCTCGGCCTCGGTCCGAACATCCACCCGTTCCTGCATGACCGCTTCAAAGAATTGGCCGACAGTCTCGAGATCCCCTGCGCCGTCGAGCCCATGCCGCAGTCCTCGGGCACGGACGGAATGACGATGCAGCTGGCTGCGGAGGGCGTGCCCACCATGGTGCTGGGCATCCCGCTGCGTTACATGCACACGCCCGTCGAAGTGGTCGCGCTCAAGGACATCCAGCGCGCGGGCCGCCTGCTGGCGGAGTTCATCGGCGCGCTCGAAGCCGACTTCATCGAAAAGATCGTCTGGGAATAAACATGCTGACACTTGGCGCTGCCCAATTCAAACTGCTCGAAAAACTCTGCAACGCCGCAGGCGTCTCTGGCGACGAAGGCGAGGTCCGCAAGATCGTGCTGGACGAGGTCAAGCCGTACGCCGACGAGGTCAAGGTGGACGCGCTCGGGAGTGTTCTGGTCACCAAGCGTGGCGCGGGGCGCAACCGTCCGCGCGTGATGCTCGACGCCCACATGGATGAGATCGGCTTCATGATCGTCGCGGACGAAGGCGATGGCCTGTACAGCTTCGAACATGTCGGCGGCATCGACGACCGTCACCTGCTGGGCAAGCAGGTCATTGTCGGCAGGGACCACACGCCTGGCGTGATCGGCGCCGCGCCGATCCATTTGCTCTCGCCCGACGCGCGCACCCGCAAGGTGGGCGTGGATGCGCTGCGCATCGACCTCGGCCTGGGCGGCAAGGCCAAAGTAGGCGACCGCGCCACTTTCGCCACGAAGTTCCGCCGCGTGGGGCCTTCGATCCTGTCCAAGTCCATCGACGACCGCATCGGCGTGGCCATCCTGATCGAACTGCTCAAGAATGCGCCCGCCAGCGTGGACCTGTGCCTGGCCTTCTCGGTGCAGGAAGAGATCGGCTTGCGCGGCGCGAAGGTGGCGGCTCACTATTTCAACCCCGACCTGGCCTTCGCCATCGACTCGACTCCCGCCCACGACCTGCCCATGCACGATGGCAGCGAGAGTGTGACCTACAACACCAAGCTGGGACTCGGCCCCGCCATCTACACCGCCGACGGGTCCACCATCCACGACCCGCGCCTGGTCCGCTTTTTAACGGAGACGGCTGAGACGGAGGGAATCCCATATCAACTGCGCCAGCCTGGCGGCGGCGGCACAGACTCGGGCGCCATCCAGACGGCGCGCGCGGGCATCCCGACCGTCTCGGTCTCGGTGCCGCACCGCTACACCCATTCGCCGATCAGCATTTCGCGTGTGGACGATTGGAAGCATACCCTCAACCTGATCCACGCCGCGCTGGG
>CALLJA010000284.1 GCA_938008865.1 uncultured Anaerolineales bacterium | reverse complement strand
CAACTCGCCAACGAAGGCATCACCACGGGCTGCGGCGGCGGCAACTTCTGCCCCGAGGCCAGCGTGACCCGCGACCAGATGGCGATCTTCCTGTTGCGCAGCGAGCATGGCAGCGCCTACACGCCGCCCGTCGCCAGCGGCACCATGTTCGCAGACGTACCGTCCAGTCACTGGGCCGCCAAGTGGATCGAGCAACTTGCCAACGAAGGCATCACGGGCGGTTGCGGCGGCGGGAACTATTGTCCCAATGTCATCGTCACCCGTGACCAGATGGCCGTCTTCCTCGTCAAGGCCTTTGGATTACCGTAAGCCACCTCTTGTCGCACAAAAATAACGGGACTGGCTTCCGCCAGTCCCGTTCGATTCTTGCGTCTTCGAAACCTGCGATTGACAGGTTGCTCGAATCCTTTACAATTTTCACAATCATCATGGACATTCAAATCCGCCTATTCGGTCCGTTCGAGATCTCGCTGCGAAACAGGCCCATCAATTTTGCGCGTCGTAAATCCAAGGGGCTGCTGGCCTACCTGCTCCTGCATCCGCGCCAGCACACACGCGAAAAACTGGCGACCCTCTTCTGGGGCGATTCGACCGAATCGGACGCGCGCCGCGCCCTGCGGGTATCGCTAGCCGAACTGCGTGCCAGCCTGGGTGAACATGTCATCCTGGCCGAACAGGATTGGATCCGCGCCAATCCATCCCTGGAAGCAGACATGGATACTCACGCCTTCAGCCTCATTGCCAAATGGACTCCCGAACACGGCCTGCCCGCCCTCAAGGATGCGCTGTCGCTGTATCGCGGCGAATTGCTGGAAGAGTTCTATGATGATTGGATTTTTCCCTTGCGTGAGAAGTACCATTCATTATGCATCGGCGGACTGCTCAAAGGCGCGGACCTGTGCCGCGCGAATAGCGATTACCCGCAGGCCATCGAACTCGCCCAACGCGCCATCGCGCTCGAATCGACCAACGAATCGGCGCACCAACACCTGATGGTATGTCACGCTGCGCAAGATAACCTCGACCTGGCCTTGCGGCAGTATGAAACTTTAAAGCGCAAACTCATGGAAGAGCTTGGCACGACGCCCTCGGCTGCGGTTCAAAAACTGCATGGAACACTACTCGAACGGCGCGCGCAGTCTTCGGCTGCGCATCTCACCAACCTGCCGCAGTGGATGACCAGTTTCATCGGACGGCAGGCCGAGATGGAGCGCCTGACCGCCACGCTCAGCAGACATATACACCGCCCCTGTCTTGTCACACTGACGGGCACAGGCGGTGTGGGCAAGAGCCGCCTGGCCCTCGAAACCGCGCGCAGGCTGCTCAGCCAGTACGCCGACGGCGTCTGGTGGGCCGACCTCTCACCCGTGCAGGACGCGGCAGGCGTAACACAGACCGTAGCCAAAGTTGTCGGTGCAAAGGAAAAGGCGCGGTTGACCCCACAGGAAACCGTTGCCCAGGCGCTCAGGGACCGCAGCGCCCTGCTGATCCTCGATAATTGCGAGCACCAGTTGGAGCCTTGTGCCGCCCTGCTCGAAGTTCTGACGCAGGACTGTCCTCACTTGCATGTGCTGGTCACCAGCCGCGAGCCACTCGGCCTGTCCAACGAGCATATCCAAGCCGTTCACTCGATGCCCATGCCCAGCCCGTCCGAGGCGGGCTACCCCGTGCTGGCGGGGAACGAAGCCGTCAGACTCTTTGCCGAACGCGCGGCCATGCGCCAGCCGCCCTTTCACGTCAGCGAGGACAATGCCGCCATCATCGCCGAGATATGCCAGCGGCTCGACGGCCTGCCGCTAGCCATCGAACTGGCCGCCACACAGGTGCATACCCTGGGGTTGGACGAGATCAAGCAACAGCTGCGAAAACGCCTGAGCCTCGGCGGCCAGACCCAGGGACGGGCAAAACGCCACGTCAGCCTGCGGGACATGATCAGCTGGAGTTATGGCCTGCTCAATGAAACGGAGCAAAGCCTCTTCCGCCGCCTGTCGGTTTTTGCTGAACACTGGACCGAGGAGCAGTCTATCGTCATCGCGGGCGGGTATGTGGACGGCTCCGCGCGGCTGACCCCGCCCGCCGACCCCGAATCCGCACCCCTGCCTGTCTCCGCGCAGACGGTGGTACGAGCCACCCTGGCCTCCCTCGCCGCAAAGTCGCTGTTGGGCATCCGCCGCAGCGGAGAGGTAAACCGCTACACCATGCTCGATACTATCCGCCAGTTTGCGCAAGAGAAGTTGGGCGCGTCCAAAGAGGCTGAAGTGGCGCGGGCGCGACACAGCCGTTATTTTTTGCAAGAGACGGCGCGCCTGTGGAAGGATGCCCACTCGCCGCGCGAAAATGCCGCACTCGATACCCTCGAAAGCGACTACGCCAACCTGCGGGCCGCATTGGCCTTCGCCGTGCGCCAGAAATCCACAGCCTGGAATGGGCGTAGTTTCGATATGCTCGGGCGCTTCTGGAGCATCCGCAACAGCGCCACGGAGGGTCGCGCCTGGTTCGAGCGGTTCCTACGTCACCCGGGCCTGCGTCCGCGCGACGACACCCGCGGAACAGCCCTGCTGCAAGCGGGCCTGATCGCCTGGGACCAGGGCGATTTTCCGTCCGCTGCGCGTTACTACGAAGAAGCGCGTTCCATCTTCGAAGAGACGGGCAATATCCTGAGTCTGTCCACTACCCTCAATAACCACGGCAATCTATATCTGCACGAGGAACACTTCGCCAAAGCACGCGGATACTATGAGCAAAGTCTGTCCCTGGCGCGGCAGACGGGCAACGAGCGCGCCATCGGGTATGCGCTCAACAACCTGGCCCTGACTTTAAGCGAATTGAATGAAAAGGAGCAGGCACGCGCCCTGCTCGAAGAAGGGCTGGAACTGCGCAAGAAAGCGGGCGACCAACGCGGGTTAGGCATTGTGCTCAACAACCTGGGCGACCTGGTTGCAGAGGCTGGCGACCTCGCGCAGGCAAAGAAATATTACAATCAGGCGCTCCAATTGCGGGCCAGTGTCGGCGATAAGCGCGGGGTCATCTCACCGCTGGGAAATCTGATCAACATCTCGATCCTACGGGGCAGGAACTGGCAGGCAAACGCCGCCCTGCTGGGCTTCACCGATGCGGTTATAGAGCAAACGGGCATCCGACTCAGCCTGGAAGCCCGCAGGGCCTTCGAGAAATTCCATACCGCCATTAGGGAAAAACTGGGCGCGGATTTCGAGGCGGCATATCAGGCAGGCAAAGCGCTTAGTCTGGCAGAGGCGGTCAAACTGGCGGGCAGGTAACGAAAGCGGGGGCAGCGACTCAAGTCGTTGGCAAGTCCATTCTTGTGTATGTGCAGGCGCGGGAAATTCCTGCGCCTGTTTTTGTAGCGCTTTTGTAGCGGCGGGGAAATATGATGGGCGGAAGTTCAGAAGGAGAGACGTGATGAAAAAGAAGATCCTGATCGGCATCCTGGGTATGTTCATACTTTTGTGCAGTGGATTCATGTGGTTTGTCAACTGGGCCAATTCAGACACGGGCCAGCAAACGTTGAACAAGGTCGGCACGCGCCAGGCCGTGGAAAGCGCCACGGCAGCAGCGCAGGCCGCACAACAGTCGGCCACCGCGACTGTCGTCATGCAACAACTGAATGCCCGCCTGCAAAGCGCGCAACTGGTATTCGAGGAAGGACTGGATAAAGGCAGTCCCTTCCTCGCGGCAAATATCGGCGACCACGACCTGACCTTCAATGACGAAGTTGCAACCGTCAGCCTGCCGTGGGATGGATTCTTCGTCTGGAAGATCGGACAGCAGTTGACGGATTTCGTAGCCGAGGTGGACTGCGCCAATTACGGCAGCGAGATCAATTGCGGCTTCGCTTACGGCGTCCATACTGACGGGGAGCGCGAACATTACTACGCATCCCTGATCTCAGGCGGATACAGATGTGGATTCATCGACGTCACTGCCAACTTTGCCATCGGCAATTACCCGATGTGCAGCTATCCACACTCGAGCGAGTCCTGGCTGCAACACCTGCGGCTGGAAAAGTTCGGGGCCAACATCCGCTTCTACGTCAACGGGCAATTGATGGATCAGCGCGTGCTGGAGAAGGCCGATTTCCTTTCGGGCGACCTGGCGCTGGCCTTTGGGCGCACGGGCGGGGAACAAAGCGAGATGAACGAAGTCCGCATTGATAACCTCAAGGTCTGGAGTCTGCCTGAACCGTAACGTTTTCAGAGCGCCTGGCCCATCTACAACATATATAAAAAACAAGGAGACAAAATGAGAATTCCGTTTTCGCGCCACATCCAGGCTTTCCTCGCCGCGGCCCTGATCGCTGCCCTGCTGGGGGTGAGTTTCCCCGTTACACCCGCCCACGCAGCAGGCATCGTGGTCAACACCAACCTTGACTCATTTGCCACTGATGGCCTATGCAGCCTGCGCGAGGCCATCCTCAACGCCAACACTGATTCCGACCAGACCTTCGGCGACTGCGCCGCAGGCTCGGGTGCCGATAACATTTCGTTCGCTGCCGATTACACCATCACCCTGAATAACCAACTTCCGCCCGTCACTTCGCAGGTCACCATCAACGGAAACGGCTGGGATAAGACCATCATCCGGGCCAATGCCCTGCCCAACACGGCCAGCTATCGCATCTTCCAGGTTAACTCGAACGGCGACCTGACCCTGTACAGCATGGAACTCGCCAATGGCCGCTGTACGGGGTCTTGCACCACCGGGGGCTCTGGCTCGGACGCCTACACTGGCAGCGCCGCCTTCAATATGGGTCAACTGACACTGCTGGGCGTTCACGTGGACAGCAACGTGGGCGATGCAATCTTCAATCGGGGCAACAATCTGCTCGTGGCATACAGCCTGCTTACTAATACGACCGGCAGCGCCATCTACAATTATTTTTCACCGTCCACGATCCAATATAGCGAGTTTCACAACAACGCAGGGGTCTATGGCGGCGCCATCCACAACGACCTCTCCAGTACCATGGCCGTGAACGGCAGCACCTTCGTTGGCAATTCGGCCAGCACGTATGGCGGCGGCATCTACACCGACACTTCCATCACCGTCTCGAACAGCATCTTCTACCAAAACTCGGCCACCTACGGCGGAGGATTGTACGGCAGCAACGCCGCAGGTATCACACTCACGGTCCGCAACAGCACGTTCTCAGAGAATTCGGCCAGCGCAGTCGGCGTGCCCGGGGCAGGCATCCATGCCACAGGCGCGCTGGATATGGCCAACACGGTGGTGGCCAATTCTACCGATGGGGTGGACTGCGGCGCCGGCAGTATGCCGTTTGCCGCCAATAATATGGTGGAAGACAATTCCTGCCCTGGCGGCGTTAATTTCATGTGGGGCGATCCCAAGCTCAGTTCGCTGGGATTTTTGGGCAATCGCAGCGGTATCATACCGCTCTACGGATCCCCGCTGATTGACGCAGGCGACGACACCCTGTGCGCAGCCGCGCCCGTCTCGAACAAGGATGCGTTCGATAATACCCGCCCCTCGGGCGTCCACTGCGACATCGGCGCGCTGGAGCGGTATCCCACCTTTACGGACGCACAGTCGAATCATTGGGCCTATGGCTATATCGAACGGCTGTATGCTGCGGGCATTACAGGCGGATGCTCCAATTCCCCGCTGATGTACTGTCCCGAGAGTTACGTCACCCGCGCGCAAATGGCCATCTTCCTGCTGCGCGCCAAACACGGCAGCTCTTATTCCCCGCCCGCTGCCACGGGCACCATGTTCGCCGACGTACCATCCAGCCACTGGGCCGCCAAGTGGATCGAACAACTCGCTAACGAAGGCATCACCACGGGCTGCGGCGGCGGCAACTTCTGCCCCGAGGCCAGCGTGACCCGCG
>CALLJA010000283.1 GCA_938008865.1 uncultured Anaerolineales bacterium | reverse complement strand
GTCTCCACGTTGACCGAGAGCGGGTGCGCCACGCCGATGGCGTAGGCCACCTGAACTTCCACGCGGTCAGCCAGGCCGGCGGCCACCACGTTCTTGGCCACGTAACGCGCCGCGTAAGCGGCCGAGCGGTCGACCTTCGTCGGGTCCTTGCCCGAGAAGGCGCCGCCGCCATGACGGCCCATGCCGCCGTACGTGTCGACGATGATCTTGCGGCCGGTCACGCCCGCATCGCCCATCGGGCCGCCCACCACGAAGCGCCCGGTCGGGTTGACATAGACCTTCAAGTCGCCGTCCACCAATTCCTTCGGCAGGACGGGGTTGATGATGTGCTCGATCACGCCCTTGCGGATCTCTTCCTGCGAGACCTCGGGCGCGTGCTGGGTGGAGATGAGCACGGTGTCGATGCGCTTCGGCTGGCCGAAGGCATATTCCACCGTCACCTGGCTCTTGGCGTCCGGACGCAGCCAGGGCAGGGTTCCATTGCGGCGGACTTCGCTCTGGCGGCGGGTGAGTTTGTGGGCCAGGTAGATGGGCAGGGGCATCAGGGTGGGAGTCTCGTTACAGGCGTAGCCGAACATCATGCCCTGGTCGCCGGCGCCGATGGACTCGACCTCGGCGTCGGTCATGTGATGGCCGTCGCGGGTTTCGAGTGCCTGGTTGACGCCCATGGCGATGTCGCCCGATTGCTTGGCGATGGCCACCAGCACGCCGCACGAGTTGCCGTCAAAGCCCTTCTCGCTCGAGTCGTAGCCGATCTCATTGATGACCTTGCGGACCAACTCGTCATAGTTGAAGACGGCGTTGGTCGTGATCTCGCCCAGCAGCATGACGTAACCGGTCTTGGTGGCGGTTTCGCAGGCCACACGCGAACGGGGGTCCTGTTCGAGGCAGGCATCCAGCACGGCGTCCGAGATCTGGTCGCAGATCTTGTCGGGGTGGCCCTCCGTCACAGACTCTGACGTGAACATCAGGCTGGGCGAAGTCATGAAGGTATTGCTCATTGGTCTTGTTTCTCCTTTGAAAAGAAATTGCCCTTTCACGTGCTGAAAGGGCAATCAGGCATAACGCGTCGCTACCCTCTCATCTCCCAGAACATCCATCTGTCGGAATTGGCACCGTGTTCGGCTTTCGCCGACCGGTTGTCGAGGCATCGCAGGGCCGGTCCCTCCGCCTCTCTGGATAAGAGCGCCGTATCAGGGCTATTGATTTGACTCGTGCGTTATACCACAGGCCGGAGGGAAGGTCAAATAAAAACAAGCCGCCAGGCAAAACCTGGCGGCTGAAGGTGATTCGGTGTGGATGGGGTTAGTCTGCGGCGCAGCGGAAGCCGATCTTGGGCGAGAAGGTGCCGAGCCACTCGGGCGTGTCGATGGTGGCATTCGGATTGGAACCCAGCACCGAGGAGCGCTTCGAGACGCGGATGTTCATTTCCGCATCCTGGAAGGTGCCGCCGCGCACCACGTGGTTGAAGACCGTGGACAGGTTGCCGGGTCCCTGCGGATTCGCAGCGATGCCGCTGGCATAGTAGTTGGGATCGTAGATGTCGTTGATCCATTCGGCCACGTTGCCAGACATGTCGAAGACGCCGAAGGGGCTGGCGCCGGCCGGCATGCTGCCCACGCGGGTGGTGTCGCCGACCAGGTTGTTGTAGTTCACCCGGGTGGCGTCGGGAAGCTGGTCACCCCACGGGTAGGTGCGGAAGTCGTCGCCGCGCGCGGCGCGTTCCCACTCAGCCTCGGTCGGCAGGCGGCGGCCCGCCCATTCGCAGTAGGTCTTGGCCTGGAGCCAGGTGACGTACACGACCGGGTAATCGGCATACTGGGCGTCCGTGTAGTAGGTGTCGCGCGTATCCGACTTGAGTTCCTGCGGGAAGCGGCACGCGCCGGCCTTCACGCACAACGCGTACATGCCATTGGTCACTTCCACCTTGTCGATCCAGAACTGCTTCATGGCGACCTGGTGGACCGGCTTCTCATCCGCAGATGCCTGCGGGTCGACGCCGCCCATGTTGAAGGTGCCGGCCGGGATCAGGACCTGCACCATGCCGTCCACGGTGGACGTGCGCGAGTCACCGCTCGAAGCATCGGCTGCAGACTGACCCTGGGGGACAGGCGTTTCGGTGGGGACGTTGTCAGGCAGGACAATCGCGGTCGGTTGCGCTGCGCCGCCAATCTGGCAGGCCGAGAGGAGCAAGGCCAGGGCTGCAAGGATCGGGAATACTTTTTTCATCGTGCCTCCTTTTGAAATCTACTGCCAGTATACAAACCTGGGACTTTTTTCCTAATCCCCCAAAGGTAATATGGAGGTAACAAAAAAAGACTTTTTACGACTAAATCGCATATAATCAACTTACAAGATTGAAAAGAACGCAAAAACTGACCGTTGGGATGAAAAATGGAACCAATTTCCACATCTGCCGCTCAAAGCGCCATGCGCGTCTTCGTGGTCTGTGACCAGGACGCCACCGCGCCCATCTGGGGCTACATCATCCGCGAGAAAGGTCTGGTCGCCATCTTGGAAACCTCCTACCAGCGCGCCATGGAGCGCTCGGTGGAGGAGATTCCCGACCTGATCGTGATCGACGTCAACGCCTCGCGCGCCCAGCGCATGGACCTGTGCCGCCAGTTCCGCTCCCTGGGCAACAGCCCGATCCTGCTCTTCCTGCCCTCGAACAACGAACCCGAGATCCTCGAAGCCTACCAGAACGGCGTGGACGAGTGCGTGGTCAAGCCCATCAGCCCGGCCATCTTCCTGGCCAAGATCATGGCCTGGTCGCGCCGCAGTTGGGCCGAACCGATGACGCCGCGCAACGCAGGCCGCCTGCGCCTCGACCCGGGCCACCGTTCCGCGATGGGCGCCAACGACCAGGAGGTCAAACTGACCAACCTCGAGTTCCGCGTGTTGCACCTGCTGATGAGCCGCCCGGGCTACGTCTTCCCCGCCGAAGAGATCATCCAGACCGTGTGGGGCGCGGAGGGCGACGTGGTCCTGCTCAAGAACGTGGTCTACCGCCTGCGCAAGAAACTGGAAGAGGAGGCGGGCGAGAAGCACCTCATCCAGACCTGGCCAGGTGGCTACAGTTTCGTGGAGGATTAAGCGACCCGCCCGCAGTCATACACTGCGGGCGGATTTTTTTCTGAACCTTGAACTGGCTCCCGTTTACTGGCTGGACGCGCAGCGAAAGCCGACCTTGGACGAACTGCGCCCGAACAGGTCGGGGCTGTCGTAAGCCGCGTCGGGGTTGGGCCCCAGTTCACTGCCGCGGTTGGATAGGCGAATGTTGACCCAGGCGTCCTGGTACGAGCCGCCGCGGATGACGCGCAGGATCAAGCGTTTGGCGGACTCGGGCCCCAGCGGGTTGGCGCTGGGAGAAGTCTGATAATAATCTGTGCGGTAGAGGTCATGCACCCACTCGGCCACGTTGCCCGCCATGTCCAGCGCGCCGAAAGGACTGGCTCCCAGCGGATACGCCCCCACGCGGCTCGTGTCGCGCATGGAGTTGTTGAAGTTGGCATACAACGCGCTGGGCGGCTCTTCGCCCCACGGGTAGGTGCGCAGGTCATCACCGCGCGCGGCGCGTTCCCACTCGGCCTCGGTCGGCAGGCGGCGGCCCGCCCAGGCGCAGTAGGTTTGGGCGTCGGTCCACGTGACGGTGATGACGGGGTAATCCTTGAACTCGGGGTTTCCGAAATATTCGGGCCGCAGGTTGGAATATGGCTTCTGCGGCGGGTTGCACGCGCCCGCCTGCACGCACAGCGCGTACATGCCGTTGGTCACTTCGTATTGATCGAGCCAGAACGCATCCAGCGTCACTTCGTGGGCGGGCAGTTCATCGTCCTCGGTGTGGACGTCGAAGCCGCCCATTTGGAATTTGCCCGCGGGCACGAAGACTTGCGGCATGTCATCGGCGGGAGAGAGGCGGGTGGCGAACCCCGCGGGTGTGGGAGAGATAGGCGGCGCGGGGAAGGTGGCCGTAGGAATCCCATCGGGCGTGGACGTTGCTTCCATGACGGGGGCAGGCACGGTCGGCAAAGCGGTTGGGGTGGAGGTCGCCGGGGCGGCGGTGGACGGCGTCGCGCAGGCGGTCAGCGCGAGCAGGGACAGGATCAGAATCTTCTTGGACATTTACGGGCCTGTGAGGAAGTTGAGGGCGTATTGGGCGTCGACGTAGCCCGGGCGGATCTCGAGGGCTTTGTTCCAGGCGGCCCGCGCGCCTTTGAAGTCATCCTTGCGGTAGAGCGCCCAGCCGTACCACAACCAGGTCTCTTCAGACATTTCGGTCACGCCGCGCGCGTAGTCGGTGAGGGCCAGCAGGTCGTCGTTGCGGTTGGATTGGAAGTAGGCGATGAACGGGCCGAACTGATAGCGGAACATGCGTAATGGCAGGCCAATCTCGCGCGACTTGTCGTAGGCATTGGCGGCGTCATTATATCTCTCGAAGTAGACCAGGTTGCTGCCGAGGTTGAACCAGGCAAAGGTGTCTTGCGGGGCGGCCTGGGTCTCGGCCTGGGCCAGTTCGAGCGCGCGCTGACGGTTGGCGTCGGCGTCCCAATCTGCGCCGAGGATGGATTGCAGCTCGGCTTGTTCCTGCGGCAGATAGAAGACGATGTACAGGTTGTTGAAGGCCTTCCAGTCCGTTTCGAGCTGCGAGTAGGCGACGGTCAGATTCGCGCCGTGGTAGGAATCTTGCACGGTGAAGGTTTGCGCGGCGTCGTCGTAGCCGGTGAGCAGCAGGTAATGTGCCGCCCACAAATCGTCGTTGGGCCCCAGCGCGTCGTTCGGGTCGAGGCTGGTGACGCTCTCCACAATGACGGGATAGCGCGCAGCCAGCAGTCGTTTGAGCAGCGGGAGGTCGCCCGCCACGCGGTATTCGATGTTGAGCCAGCCCGCGTTGTTGCGCACGTACCAGGCCAGTTCCTCGGGGTTGACGTTGCGGTCTTGCAGCACGGGCTTGATCTGGTCTGCGATCTCGGCCTGGGTGCCCGTCCAACCGTACATGCGCAGCGCCATCGAGAGCGTGGCGGGACCGCAGTTGTTGGGCGTCTGTTGTTCCCAGGCGGGCGGGTCCAGCGTGACCTGGGCGGGCAGGGGCGCGGAGGCCGCCGTGGGGGCAGCGGGGCTCGTCGGTGTGAGGGCAGGCTCGGGCGTGGTGGTGTGGGTGGGAGTGCCCTCTTCCGTGGGGAAAGGGGTTGTGGTCGGCAGCGCCGTCGGCACGGGGCCAGGCGGGTTGAGCACGTTCTTCACGTACAACCCGAACTTTTCCGTCCGCCAATCGACTGCGCTTTTTACGTTGGGAATTTGGTAGACCAGCACTGACAACAGAAGAAATCCCGCCAGCGCCAGGGCGATCATCCGTACTTTTTTCGACATGCGGGCGAGTTTACCATGCCTTGCTGAGAAGGGACTAAGGAAGGAGGGTGGGGCTATCGTCAACAGATTAGATGAATTTCATAGAAAAAACACGCAGGCAAAGATTCACTGCCTCCGTGTTTCATCAGAATTTGCCAACGATGAACGGGGATGAAGGTGTCGTTAGAAGGCTTGACGAATGATGATCTGGAAAACGATGGCCAGGCAACTGAACGCGCAACAGCATAACAGGATGGCCGCGATGACAAAAGTCCAGACAGCGTTTTCGATCTTGTCGCCGATGTTCCAGCCGATGCGATGGGCGAATTGACGGACATAAGGTTCGAGGAAATTCATGGGGCAACTCCGTGTTTGAGATGCGCCATCTTACCGCCGCACTGCTCGCCCCCGAATCCCATCTTGGTCCTAGGACTGGGTCTTCTCCGCCTCCCAGGCGCGCACCTGCGCCAGCAGCCCGCTGATCGAGTTCAGGTCCGCTATGGGCATGGCAAGGTG
>CALLJA010000282.1 GCA_938008865.1 uncultured Anaerolineales bacterium | reverse complement strand
CCATGCGCTCCCCTTCCGATTTCAATTTCTCAGCCAGTTCAGCGGTCTCGGACATAAAATTCTCCTTTGGGCAACCTGTCATATCATTAAACAAAGACCCTAAAGGTTTTGCAAACCTTTAGGGTCTGATTGTAAATCAAATCAGCGAATAGCCCCCGTCCACGACCAGGGTCTGGCCTGTGACGTATTCATTTTGGAGCAGGTATTCCAGCGCGGCGGTGACCTCGTCCAGGCGGGCGGCGCGTCTCATCGGCAGGCGCGCGACCAGGGCGTCCCACTGTTCGCTCGTGACCACGTCCGAGTGTAGCACCAGGCCAGGCGCGATGGCATTGACGCGGATCGTCGGCGCAAGCGCGCGCGCCAGGACCCTGGTCAGCGACTCGAGGGCGGCCTTGCTGACCGTGTAGGCGGGGAAGGCCGACCAGGATTTCTGCGCGGCGACATCCGTTACGTTGACGATCAGTCCGCCTTCGGTCATGCGCTGGGCGGCGGCCTGGGCCAGCAGGAAGGGCGCGCGCAGGTTCAGGTCGAGGGTCGAGTCCCAGGCCTCGGCGGCCAGCGAGGAGACGTCGGCGCGTTCCATCACGGCCGCCGAGTTGACCAGCACCTTGAGCGGGTGCGGGATCTCATCCAGCAGGGTGAGCAGCGTCTGAATCCCCTCGGGCTGGGTCAGGTCCGCGGGTTGGAGGAAAACGGGACGGCCCAAAGCGCGGATTTCGTCGGCGGCGGCGTAGGCGTCCTGCATCCCCTGGTGATAATGAAGCAGGATGGCATATCCCTGGCGCGCCAAAGACAAGGTGAAAGCCCTGCCCAATCGGTGCGCAGCCCCGGTCACGAGAGCAAGTGGAAATTCGGCCATGCGTCTGTTTTACCATAAAAAAACAGCGCAAGAGTGTCTCCTGCGCTGCTGCGGGGTTGCCCAGACTGGCTATCGCCTAAAGAAGTTGGAAATGATGAACCACAGGTTGGCGGGACGCTCGGCCATGCGGCGCATGAAGTATGGATACCAATGCGTGCCGTACGGGACGTACACGCGCACGGGGTAGCCTTCTTTGGCCAAATTCTCCTGCAGGTCGCGGCGGATGCCGTACAGCATCTGGAATTCGAGCGCATTCTTGGGCAGGCCGATCTTCTCGGCATACTGTTTCGCAAACAGGATGCGTTTCTCGTCGTGGGTACCAAAGGCGGGAATGGGCGGGAAGCGGCCGTCGGCGCTCAGGCTGGGCGCGTCTGCGGCCAGTTGGCCGTCGAGCATGATCTTGGAAAGCAGGTCGAAGTTCGCATCCACGTCAGCTTTCTTCGGAAAGGCCTTGTCCTCGGGTTCCTTGTACGCGCCCTTGACCATGCGGATGGTGATCCCGTCCGCCACCAGGCGGCGCGTGTCGGCTTCGGTACGGTACAGATACGATTGCAGCACCGTGCCCGTGTTGAGGTAGCCTTTTTCGCGCATGGCGTACAGCAGGTCGAGGGTTTTGTCGGTGTAGGGGGTGTCTTCCATGTCAATGCGCACGAAGACGTTGCGGGCCTTGCCGCGGGCCAGGATGCGCTCCAGGTTCTGGGCGCACACGCTCTCGTCCAGGCCAAGGCCGATCTGGGTCAGCTTGATGGAGACGTTCGAGCGGACGTTTGCGTCGGCGATGGCGTCGATGGTGGCCAGGATGCGGTCGGTGGAGTCCTGCGCCTCCTCGGGCGTACTGGTATGCTCGCCCAGGTTATCGAGGGTGGCGTTGATGCCGCGCGCGTTGAGTTCCTTGACGGCGCGGATGGCGTCGGCCAGTTCGGTGCCCGCCACGAAACGCGAGACGGTTTTCCACGCGAACGACCAATGTGTGAAGATGTTCTGCGCCCAGGCGGCCTTGGAGAGGTAGATCAAAAAGGAACGAAGCATGGGTTCCCTTTCAAAGATGGAATACGCCCCAGCCGCATATATGGGCGGCCAACAGCGTTGCGGATTAGACAAAACTATTCTAGCACAGGTGCCCGGGGTGATTATGTTATACTTTTCAGTGATTTTCGTCACTTTAATGGAGGCTACGTGAGAAGCCGCAACACCAATGTCATCCTGCGGGGGGGATCCATTCTGCTGCTCCTTGGCGCCGTCGTGCTGGCCGTCACCGCCCTGGTGGGATACAGCCGCCAGCGCAACAGTTATCCCCCGGGCATGACCATCGCCGGCGTGCCGGTCGGCGGGCTGAATCCTGCCGAGGCGTCGCAGCGCCTGCTGGAGGTGTACACCACCCCCATCGAAGCCCAGTATGCGGGCTCACTGATCCAGATCGCCCCCGAACTGGTCGGCTTCAACCTGGACGTGGACAGTATGATGGCCGCCGCCGACCTGGTCCGCACGGGCGGGTCGTTCTGGTCGGGTTTCTGGGACTACCTGTGGAACCGCCAGGTTGCGCCTGTTGCCGTGCCCCTGCGCGCCACTATCGAGGAACAGCGCCTGCGCGCCTACCTGCAAAGCGAGATTGCGCCGCGTTACGACCAGCCGCCCGCCCCACCCCAGCCGCGCCCCGATGGATTGGGGTTCACCGCAGGCACCCCGGGCCAGGTGCTGGACGTGGAACGCGCCGTGATATTGCTCGAAGACGCCCTGCGTTCCCCCGGCAACCGCAGCGTCACATTGTCCTTCAACCAGAACGCGGTTGCACGCCCGACCATGGAAAACCTGCAACTTCTGCTGGAGCAATACATCAAGGCCACCGATTTCGACGGCCTGATCGGCTTGTTCCTGACAGACCTGCAAACGGGGCAGGAGATCCACTTTGCCCTCGACGGCGGCCAGCCCGTCACCGTGGAACCAGACATCTCCTTCACGGCCTCCAGCACCATCAAGATTCCCATCCTGGTTTCGTATTTCGTCAAGAACGGCGACCAGCCCGTCAGCGAGAATGTCAACGCCATCATCGTCAACATGATCAAGAAATCCGAGAATCCGCCCTCGGACGCGCTCATGGCCCAACTGGACCCGAACTTTGGCCCGCTGATCGTCTCGGACTACATGAAACAGGTCGGCCTCGATAACACCTTCCTGGCGGGCTACTTCGCGCCCGGCTCGCCGCTGCTCCAGCGGTATACCACGCCCGCCAATTCGCGCGTGGACATCAACACCGATCCCGACCCGTACAACCAGACCACGCCCTCCGATATGGGCATGTTGCTGGTGGATGTGTACCAGTGTGCCCAGACGGGCGGCGGGGCGCTGGTGGCTGCCTTCCCGGGCAAGATGAACCAGGCCGCCTGCCAGCAGATCATCAACTACCTCGCGCAGGACAAGATCGGTGTGCTGATCGAGGCGGGCGTGCCCGAAGGCACCCAGGTGGCGCACAAGCACGGCTGGGTGGTGGACCTGACCACGGGCTACATGAAGAACGTCAGCGATGCGGGGATCGTCTACAGCCCCGGCGGCAACTTCGTGCTCTCGATCTACTCCTACCATCCCGTGCAGGTGGTTTTCGACGACGCCAACGCCATGTTCGCCAACCTGGCGCAGGTGGTCTACAACTTCTACAACCTTCCAACCCAATGACAAAACCAACCCGTTTTCGCCGAAAACGGGTTTCTCTTTTATAATCGACCCATGAGCGCCGCACTCGGACTCTTTCGTCTTCAACAGGTGGACCGCCAGATGGACCAGGCGCAGTCCCGTCTGTCTGTCATTCAGCAAACGCTGGATAACGACGGCGAACTGCGCGCGGCGCTTGGGCAGGCAGAACAGGCCAAAGCCGCCTGTCTTCAGGCCGAACGGCTCCTGCTCGAAGCAGAGGCGGGCGTCAAGGGCCAGCAAGTCAAGATCGAGCAGACCGAGAGCAGCCTGTACGGCGGCCGCGTTCACAATCCCAAGGAATTGCAGGACCTTCAAAACGACATCGCCTCGCTCAAGCGTTTTCTGTCCACGCTGGAGGAACGCCAACTCGAAGCCATGCTGGGCGCGGAACTGGCCCAGGCCGCGCAACAGGCTGCCGAGGCCGCCCTGGGCGAACTGCAATCCCGCCGCGGCGATGAACACCGCCAGTTGATCGAGGAACGGGCGGTCCTCGTCAAGAGGGTCGAGCGGCTGCGCGCCGAGCGGGAAGCCGCCGTCAACGATATCCCCGCCCCCAGCCGCGAGATCTATGAGCGCCTGCGCCAGCAGCGACGCGGCATCGCCGTGGCCGAGGTGACCGAGGATGCCTGCTCGGCCTGCGGCAACCCCGTCAACGCCTCGCTCCAGCAAAGTGCGCGCTCCACCGTCCAGATCACGTACTGCTCCTCGTGCGGCCGCATCCTGTTTGCCAACTAAAGAATCCCATGTCCTTCGCCATCGACCTTTTCTCCTTCCTTGTCGGCCTTGTCACTGCCAGCGTGTTCTGGTGGCTGATGGGACGTGCCCGCCCGCTGTGGCGCGAACTGATGGACAACCTGCGCACCCAGCGCGAGGAAGCCCAGGCCCGCCGTTCGAGCGGCGTGGAGGAGAATCACCGCCGCATCACCCTGCGCCGCGCCCAGGGCATGCACCTGGCCGCCCCGCTTTTTGCCCTTGACGAGATTCTGCAGGAGCCGCTGCTGATGGCGCCGCCTGCCGTTGTGGAGCCTGGCGTCACGCCGCCCACCGAGGACGTCGTCACCCAGACCCTACCCTACCTGCCCACCTGGCCCGAATTGGCCGCCATCTTCCGCGCCCCCACCCTGACCTTGCCCGAAGCCCTGACGGGCGGCAGGAACCTGGTGCTGACGGGCCTGCCTGGCATGGGCAAGACCGTGGCCCTGGCGCACCTGGCCAGTCTGGCCGCCAACCGCAGCGAAACGCTCGGGGCCTTCCAGGAACACATCCCCTTCCTGATCCACGTTGCAGACTTGAAACTGCCCGCCTCCTCGCAGGATGTCCTCGCCCCGATCATCGATGTGGCAGACGCCAACGCGCCCGTCTTCGACCTGCCGCGCGTGCCAGGCTTCGTT
>CALLJA010000281.1 GCA_938008865.1 uncultured Anaerolineales bacterium | reverse complement strand
AGGAGACCAATATGAAGATTACAGCCATCCTGCTCGCGGCCGGGCAGGGAACTCGCATGAAGTCCAGCCTGCCCAAGGTGTTGCATCCCGTGGCGGGCAAACCGATGATCTGGCACGCGCTCGAAGCCATCAAGATGTCCACCACCGAGCAGCCGGTCGTGGTGGTCGGTCACGGCGCGGAAGCGGTTGTGGCCTACCTCGATGGCGCGGCCCAGACCGTCTTGCAGGAGCCTCAACTGGGCACGGGCCATGCCGTGATGCAGGCAGAGTCGCTTCTGAAAGGGAAATCCGACCTGGTGGTTGTCTGTTACAGTGACATGCCGTTGTTGCGCGGCGAGACGCTTCAGGCATTGGTCGAAACGCAGAAAGCCAACAAGGGCCCTATCTCCATGCTGACGGTGGTGGCGGACGACCCGCGCGGATTCGGTCGCATTGTCCGCAAGGAGGATGGAACCGTGGCGGCCATCGTCGAGGAATACGTCGCCAGCGAGGAACAGAAGCGCATCAAGGAACTGAACGTGGGCGGCTACTGCTTCGACGCCAACTGGCTGTGGGACGCCCTGCATCGCATCCCGCTTTCGCCGAAGGGCGAGTATTACCTGACCGACACGGTGGAACTGGCCGTGCGCGACGGCCTGCCGGTGCAGGCCACCGTCATGGACGACCTGGAAGAGACCATCGGCGTCAACACACGCATCCACCTGTCCGAGGTCGAGGCCGCCATGCGCCGCCGCATCAACCAGATGCACATGCTCAACGGCGTGACCCTGATCGACCCTGCCGCAACCTACATCGAGGCCGGCGTGACCATCGGCCGCGACACGACCATCATGCCCAATACCTACCTGCAGGGCAGGACCGAGGTCGGCGAAGGCAATGTCATCGGTCCGAACAGCATCATCCGCAACTCGAAGATCGGCAACCGCTGCAAGGTCCTGGCCGCGGACTTGGAGGGCGCCTGGCTCGAAGACGATGTGGACATGGGTCCGTTCGCGCGCCTGCGCAAGGGCGCGCATCTGGGCAGCCACGTCCACATGGGCAATTTCGGCGAGGTCAAAGACTCATATCTGCATGACGGCGTCAAAATGGGACACTTCTCCTACATCGGCAACGCGGACATCGGCTCCGAGACCAATATCGGCGCGGGCACCATCACCTGCAACTACGACGGCGAGAAGAAACATCCCACTACCATCGGCGAGAACGTCTTCATCGGCTCGGACACGATGCTGGTGGCCCCGCTCAAATTGGGCGACGGCGCGCGCACAGGCGCAGGCTCGGTGGTGACCAAAGACGTGGCCGCCGACACGCTCGTGGTGGGCGTCCCCGCCCGCGCGATCAAGAAACTGGAACGCAAGAAGAAATAGTTTTTGGAATGCGGATTTCGATCCGCGTTCTTCACTTCACTCGAAGGAAATCCCATGACCACTGTATTGACCGACCAGGAACGCCAGCAACTGATTCAAATTGCCAATGAGGCCCGCAAGAACGCCTACGTGCCCTATTCCCGTTATCGCGTGGGCGCTGCGCTGCGTTCCAAAAGCGGACGCATCTTCACGGGCGTCAACGTGGAAAACGCCGCGTATACGGTTGGAATATGCGGCGAGCGCACGGCGATTTTCAAGGCCGTCTCGGAAGGCGAGCGCGAGTTCGATGTCATTGCGGTCGTGACCGACAATGGCGGTTCACCGTGCGGCGCCTGCCGTCAGGTGCTGGCTGAGTTTGGCCTGGATACGATCGTGCTGCTCGCCGATGGACAGGGCAGGCTCCACCGTGAGATGACACTCTCCGAACTGCTGCCCGAAGCCTTTACGCCCCAGCATTTGCCGACCACCCCGTGACCGATTTCCGCTCTCTGCGCGTTGAGGCCATCGTCCTGCGTCACGGGGACTGGGGCGAGGCTGACCGTCTGCTCACGCTCTACACGCGTGAGCACGGCAAGGTGCGCGCATTGGCCAAGGGCGCGCGCAAGATCAACTCGCGCAAGGCAGGTCATCTCGAACCGTTCACGCGTGTCAAATTGCAGCTTGCCAAAGGCCGCGACCTGCTGATCGTGACCCAGGCCGAGAGCGTGGATGCCTACCAGCCCCTGCGTGAAGACCTGGTACGCATGGGCGCTGCAGCCTATGCCGTTGAATTGCTCGACCGCTTCGTGCCCGACGAGGAGGTCGCCGTGCCCTTGCTATACCGCCTGCTAACGGAAACCCTCGCCCGCCTGGCTGCCGAACCCGACCCCTGGCTGCCGGTCCGCTACTACGAGATGCGCCTGCTCGACTTCCTGGGCTTCCGCCCGCAACTGTTCGAGTGCGCTAACTGCGGGCGCGAGATCCTGCCCGAGGACCAGTTCTTTTCCTACAGCGCGGGCGGCGTCATCTGTCCGCGCTGCGGCGAGGGTTTGCGCGGGCTGCGCAAGGTGTCCATCGAGGCGCTTAAATACCTGCGCCACTTCCAGCGCAGCGCCTATCGTGAGGCCCAGCGCGCCCATCCTGAGGCCGATACGCGCCGCGAGATGGAAACGCTCATGCAGGGATATTTCACCCACCTGCTCGAGCGCGAGTTGAACACGCCTGGATTCATCAAATCCATTCAAAAGTGAGGGACTGTGCGTGAGGTCGTCTTTGCCCGTCGGCGCGAAGCCGCCAAAGCCTGCACCCTGACCGCCTGCCTCGGGCTGGACGGCAGCCTGGTCTTCGACGAGGACGACCACTACCCGCCCCTGGGCGCGGACCCGGGCCACGAGCAGGACGAGTACCTGTCCGTTCATGCGGCCCACAAGACGGATGTGCTGCGCTGCCTCGACCTGGCCTTTGACGGCCTCAGTCTAACCTGCGGCGAAATCCCCGACGAGCGTTTGTTGTGCGCCCTGCAAGCCCTGGCCGGCCTGGGTCACTGGCAAAGCCTGGACGAGGTCGAGGCCTGGCTGCTGGAACATGGCATTCCCTTTCATAAGCAGCGCTGGCTGCACGCGGAATAAAAATAGCGCGGATAACCCGCGCTATTTCCTTTTTACCTTCATCGCTTTCATGATGAACGAGCGTGTCATCCGCTGCGTGTTGATTGGCTGGGCTGCCGAGTGCGTGTCGGAGGCGTAACCGAACCTGCGAAGCAGCATGTAGCGGAACCAACTCAGGATGATGCGCGGAGTGAAATTCTCTTCATTCAAGATCGGCACGGTGGCATTCCGGTTCAAGGCTTCGCGCAGGTCGCGCGCCGTGCGCCCGGCGAATTCGGTGCGCGCGTCGCCGATGGTCCAGTACACGTGCGAGTCACTGCTGCCAATGCGCGCCAGCGGCAGATACACCGAGAGTTTCTGGGCGGTCCCGTTGAAGGCCAGCGTGCCCAGATTGTGGGTCTCGATGCCCTTGAGCACGCCCTTGGCAATTGGGTGGGCCAGCGCCTTCAGCACCGAGTCCATGCTCAGGCTGCCGGGCAGGTTGGTGAACGGGTGCGGGATGATCGCAATGCCACCATGTTTGCCGACAAAGATCAGGGTTTCGATCAACGACATGCCGGCCGGCGGCAGGCTCTCGATGAACAACGCGATCAGGTGGCCTTCGCCCGTCGAGACCTCCACCCCGGGGATCGACTCGATCCCGAACTGCGGAGCTAGGTCGCGCGCCTCCAGCGAGCCCTGGATATCGTCGTGGTCGGTCACTGCGATGACGTCCAGGCCCGCGTCGGCGGCCTGTTTTAGGATAGCCCGGACCGTTGTGGCCGAGTCGGGCGAATAGGTGCTGTGGATGTGCAGGTCTGCGTAGCCCATGATTTATGGGAAATCATTATAGCGGATGAAGATCGAAATTCCAGATTTTGTAAACTGTTTCTAAAGTCGGCGGGCCCAGTTGAGCACGAACGCCCAGGCAACCAGCGTCACGATGGGTTTTAACCCGCGCCACAGCAGCGCCTGGAACCATTTCCACTTGAGTGGATAGATAACCTGCGCGATGACCCAACGCGCAAGCAAACTCTGCCCCAGCCCGCTCATCAGGACCCTTTGCTTGTACCCGCCAAAGGAGAAATCCCCCCGCCGAAAGGACTCACCGATCTCCTTCGCCGCCACGCAGCCATAGCCCAGCGCCATGCTGATGCCCTCGCCGAAGAGCGGGTCTACCCCGGCAGCATCGCCGACCAGTAGCACCCCCCGCGCGGAAAGTGGATGCGCCGGCTCGAACCAGCGGATGGG
>CALLJA010000280.1 GCA_938008865.1 uncultured Anaerolineales bacterium | reverse complement strand
TCTTCGAGCGGGACCAGGCGCGGCAGCATCTCGACGATGGTCACGTCCACGCCGTAGGAACTCCACACGGTGGAGAATTCCACGCCGATGGCGCCCGAGCCGATCACCACCACCGACTTGGGCAGCTTCTCCTGCAGGATGGCTTCCCAATAGGTGACAACCTTCTCGCCGTCGATCTTCCACGCGGCGGGGGCCGCGGCGGAAGCGCCCGTGGCCACGATGATGTTTTTCGCGGAAAGCTCCGTCGCCTTGCCATCCTTGTCGGTCACGGTGACCAGATTCGGCTTCGTCAATTTGGCAGAGCCCATGAAAACGGCGATCCCGTTCTTCTTCATCAGGAAGCCCACGCCCTTGGTCAGGCGGTCGGAGTTTTGGCGCGAGCGCTTGACGGCCACGCTGTAATCCAGCTTGAGGTTTTCCATCGAGAAGCCGAAATCCTTGCCGCGTTCGCGCAGGATGTGCGCCAGTTCGGCGTTGCGCAGCAGCGACTTGGACGGGATGCAGCCCACGTTGAGGCACACGCCGCCTAGCCATTGCTTGTCGACGATGGCGACCTTCTGTTTGAGCTGCGCGGCGCGGATGGCGGCCACGTATCCCGCGGGCCCGGCACCGATAACGACCACATCGAAATTTTCAGACATTTGACTCTCCAGAGTTGGTTTTGAGTAAGTGCCGCAATTTTACTACTGTTGGCAGGACATTCTGTGTAGATGAGGCTGGGGCCAATTAGTTGCATGAAAAACTCCTTCTCGATAGAAGGAGTTTTGATTTCTATTTCAAGTTTTGTTTCAGGAACTCGTAGGTCCGCTCCCAGGCCAGGGCGGAGGCGGCGGCGTCGAACTCGGGCCGATCCTCTTCCACGAACCAGTGGGCGACGTTGGGGTAGAGGTGCAGGGTCACGTCGAGGCCTGCGGCCTTCATGCCATCCTCCATCGCGCGGACATATTCCATTGGCTCCCACTCGTCCACTTCGGCGAAGTGCCCGAGGATCTTCGCTTTGACCTGGCCATAGTCCGCCTCGCCCGCCCCGTAGAACTGGACCACGGCGCTGACGTCTGGTTCGTTGGCGGCGACAGCCAGCGCCCAGCCCGAGCCCATCGAAAAGCCGACCACACCCAGGGGCGCGCCCGTTTGAGCCTTGAGATGTTTCACGGCCGCCTCGACGGTTGCGCCCATCAATTCAAAGTCATTTTGTTCCATGAACACTTTGGCCTCGTCGATGGTCTTCGCGACGCGACCCTGGTACAGGTCGGGCGCAAACGCGGTAAAGCCCTGCTCGGCCAGTCGGTCGCAGACCTGCTTGAAGAAGGGTTTGAGTCCCCACCAGGCATGCAGCACGAGCACACCGGGTCCGCCGCCATCGGGCGCGGATAAATAAGCGGCGGCGGTTCGATCATTCACCTTGAGTTGGATATCGGATCGCATGGTCATCTCCTTGCGGGAATTGTATCAGAACATAAGTTCTATTTCAATGGGGAAAATAAAAGGGCGAACCCCGTCGCCTTTTGAATCTATCGCTTACGGGCCGACATCAGGAAGAGGGGGAATTCCTTCTCGGTTCCATCCTTGATCTCCTTCCTGATCACGTACGGCGTTGAAAACGTGACCTCGCCAAAGCCAGCCGCTTCCACCTGCCTTTGCAGTTCCACGCGATCAAAGCCAAGATGAATATCGGTGGTGCCGTCGGTGTGAAAGGTGCCGTCTTCCTTGTCGAGGTCGCACACTAACAGGATGCCGTTTGGCTCGAGCACTGCATGGAATTTTTCAAGCAGGGTCCGCGTATCGTGGACATGATGAAAGGTCAGCAGGGAATAGGTGATGGCGTAGCGCTCAGCCGGCAGGGGGTCGGTCGTCAGGTCCAGTTTGACGGGGCGCATGTTGGTCACGCCTGCGGCGGCGATCTTCTCGGCCAGCACATCCAGCATGCCTTGCGAGGTGTCGGCCAGGGTGATCGGACCGAGGTCCGCTTGCAGGGCAAAACTGAGCAGCCCCGTCCCGCAGCCCACCTCCAGCGCGGACATATCCGCCGTGAGCGGCACGCTTTTGCGGATGGCGTCCGCTACCACACGGGCGCGTTCCACTTTCATAGGGTCGGAGTCCCAATCTTTGGCACGTTCATCGAAGTTGGTCATGTTAGCTCCAATTCTCCAGTGTTTCCTTGACCCTGGCCAGGAACCAATCCGCCGAGGCCCCATCCAGGATGCGGTGGTCGAAAACGAATGACAGATACACCATCGGGCGGATGGCGATGGCGTCATCGATCACAATCACGCGTTTCTGCATCGCGCCGACGCCGAGGATGCCG
>CALLJA010000279.1 GCA_938008865.1 uncultured Anaerolineales bacterium | reverse complement strand
TTACATCCAATCGCGGATCATCTTCTTGTCGCCGATGTAGATCTCGTTGGGGCTGGTCGGGTCGAGCGCCCACTTGATGCGCGCGATGCCTTCGGTCACGTCCTTGACCGTGCCCGAGATCGAGAGGCGGATATGGCCTTCCATGCCGAACTCCTTGCCAGGCACGGTCACCACCAGCGCCTTCTTGAGCAGGAACCTCGACAGTTCCACCGAGTTGCCATTGAAGGCCCGCAGGTCGGGCAGCGCATAGAAGGTGCCGTCGGGGGCAATCAGGCGCGCGCCGTTGAAGGTCTTCATCTCCTGCAGCAGGACGGCGCGATTGTTCTCGATCTGCAAGCGGATGGATTCCACCACCGACTGCAAGCCGTTCAACGCGCCTTCGGCCGCCGCCTGGCTGACGGAGGACACGCCCGAGGTGGTCTGCGCGGTGACGTTGGTCATCACCCGCACCAGCTCGCGCGGACCCACCACCCAGCCGACGCGGAACCCCGTCATGCCGTAGACCTTGGCCACGCCATTGACCACGATGATGTGCGAGTCTTCGATGTCCCTGCTGGTGAAGCGATAAGCGGGCACCGCCACTTTACGGTCGAAGACCAGCTTGTGGTAGATGTCATCGCAGACCATGTAGATGCCCTTGCGTTCGCACAGGGCCACGATTTTCTCGATCAACTCAGGCGGATAGACCACACCCGAGGGGTTGTTCGGGCTGTTGACGATGATGGCACGCGTATAACTGGTGATGGCCTTTTCGATATCCTCGAAGCGCGGGGTGAAGGTCCCGTCTTCGGGAGTGACGATCACAGGCTTGCCATAGCACATCTTGATGATCTCGGGATACGAGACCCAGTACGGCGCCAGCACGATGACCTCGTCCTGCGGGTTGAGGATCGAGTAGAAAATGTTGAAGAGTGACTGCTTCGCGCCATTGGTGGCGATCACGTTCTCGGGCGCGACCAGACGGTCGTAGTTCTCTTCCGTGTAGCGGATGATGGCCTTCTTGAGCGCAGGCGTCCCGTCGGCAGGCGTGTACTTGACCTCGCCGCTGGTCAACTTGGCCGCCGAAGCCAGGATGGCCGCAATGGGCGTCTTGTTCTTCGGTTCGCCAATTCCCAGGTGGATGACCGCCTCGCCGCGTTCGCGCAACTGCCGCGCTTCCTCGTTCAAAGCCAGCGTTGGCGACTCGGCAATGTCTGATGCGAGTTTGCTGAGTTTCATAATGCTCCTATACCCCCTCTCCGCGCGGAGAGGGTTGGGTTGAGGGGATTAAAAAAATCTGGTCAGGCATCACCTGACCAGATACACTTCCATAACCGCGGGCAGCGGCGCTGACAATCGGATTGTCAGACAAGACCGTCATGCCGTCATTATACCGCAGCGATATGGGCAGGCTGTCACAAGCCTCGCATTACAAACATCGTCCATTGGCCTGCGGCGGATCGCGAATCTGTCCCCAACCTGGCTCCGTTTAACCCGCTTTCTGCAGCGCCTCGACATCGGCGGGATTGCCGAACGGAAGACCCGTGACGCCTTCGTCGATGCGGCGGATCAACCCGAGCAGCACCACTCCGCTGCCCATCTCGGCGAAAGCCTGGATGCCCTGGCCGATCAGGAACTGCACCGACTCGGTCCAGCGCACGCGCGAGGTGAGCTGCGCCACCACGTCGGCGCGGAATTGGTCGGCGGTGGTCATCGGCTCGGCTTTGACGTTGCCGATGACGGGCGTCCTGGCGCGGTGGAACGGCGTCGCCTTGACCGCCTCCTCGAACTCGGCCTGGATGGGCGCCATCAACGGCGAATGCGCCGCAATGCTGACCGCCAGCGGGATGGCGCGCTTGGCGCCTGCCGCCTTGGCTCCCGCGATGGCCCGCTCCACGGCGGCCTTCGCCCCCGAAATAACCACCTGTCCAGGACAGTTGTCGTTAGCCACCTGGACGATCTCGCCCTCCATGCTGGCCGCGGCGCAGACCGCCTCCAGCGCGGGGATGTCGAGGTTGAGCACGGCCGCCATGCCGCCCGGGGACATCTCGCCTGCGCGTTTCATCAACTCGCCGCGCAGACGCACCAGTTTGATGCCATCCTCGAAGGCCAGCGCCCCAGCCGCCGTCAGCGCTGAAAGCTCGCCGAGGGAATGTCCAGCCACGGAGACTGGCCTGAAGTCGGGGTAAAGCTCGCAGAAAACACGATACGCCGCCACCGAATGAACATACAGCGCAGGCTGGGTGTTGACCGTGTCGCTCAACTCCTCGGCGGGACCTTCCCACATCAGTTTCGAGAGGGAAAATCCAAGCACCGAATCGGCCTCTTCAAAGGTCTTTTGAGCGACAGAATAAGCGGCGGCCAGGTCGCGGCCCATGCCAACGGCCTGCGAGCCCTGGCCTGGAAAAACAAATGCAGTCGTTTTGGGATTAAGGTTCATGTCAATTTCCTCAGGCTTTAAAACACAAACGGACCGCGTTGGTCACGGTCCGTTGAGATTTAATGAGTACTAGGCTGCGGATTTCTTTTCTTTTTTCACTTCCACAACTTCGCGGCCATCGTAGAAACCGCAGTTGGGGCACACTGTGTGAGGCAGAGCCTTGGAACCGCAGTTCGAGCAGGTCACCAGGTTGCGGGCTTCCAGCGCATCGTGCGCGCGGCGGCGGTCGCGGCGGCCTTTGGAATGTTTACGCTTTGGATGGGGCGGCATGATACTTTCTCCTTTATGACAAAAACATGCCGGGCAAACGCCCGGCGGATTTTCCAGACAAGCGGGCAGATTATAGCGGCATCAGGCGCAAGCGTCAAGGAAAATTAACAAAAGTGACACGGTTGTAGCATCGTCCAGTTTGCGCCGCTCTCCCAAGGGGACACCGCTTCGGGAGGGCGACACTCTTCACTTCCAAAATTCAATCCCATAGTAAAATCGAAACATGGAAGTACAGATCGCGGTTGCCAAGGTCAACAAGTATGCCGTTTCCGAGAGCGGAGACACGCTGGAGGTTGTCGAACGGCCGACGGGCGGGGTTTCGGTGGTGCTGGCCGACGGTCAGACCAGCGGACGGGGCGCAAAGGCCGTCTCACTGATGGTGGTCCGCAAGGTGATCGGACTGCTGGCCGAAGGCGTGCGCGACGGCGCCGCCGCCCGCGCCGCGTCGGATGCGCTCTTCACCGAGAAGCAGGGCAAGGTCACCTGCACGCTCAACATCGCCTCGGTGGACATGCTGACCGAGACCATCGTCCTGACCCGCAACAACCCGTCGCCCATGTACATCTGCCGCGGCGAGCAGGTGGACTGCCTGTGCGAGGAGAGCGTCTCGCTGGGTACCTCGCGCAACCTGCGCCCGCTCATCTCGGAACTCGAACTCCAGCCCGGCCTGATGATCGTGGTCTACACCGACGGGCTGACCCACGCGGGCGAACGGCGCGGCCACCCCATGGACGTGGGCGAGACCATCCGCTCGGTGCTCGAAGAGCAGACCCCCTCTCCGCAGGAACTGGCTGACGCCCTGCTGTCTCACGCCGTGCGCCTCGATGACAACCGCCCCGCCGACGATATCTCGGTGGTGGTCATCGCTGTCAAGCGCCGCCACGGCGACGATGTGCGACGCATGACCGTGCGCCTGCCCATCCAGGCCAGGCGGGTGGGATGAACCCCAAACTGCGTCAATGGCGGGCCTCCTGGCGTGACACGGTCATCCTGCTGGGCGAGTTCCGCACACCGTTGCTGCTGTTCAGCGTGGCCATGCTGGGCGGGGGCCTGCTCTACAAGTGGTTGTCGGCCATGGTCGGCGAACCCGTCTCAGGCTACGCCGAGGCGGTCTATACCGTCCTGACCGCCACTTTTTTGCAGCCCGTCGGGAATTTCCCCCACCACCCGCTCCTGCAACTCTTCCACTTCATCATGCCCGTCTTCGGCATCAGCATCCTCGCGCAGGGCCTGGCCGATTTCGGGAGCCTTCTTTTTAATCGCCGCGCGCGAAACAAGGAATGGGAAATGGCAGTCGCATCCACCATGAACAAACACATCGTCCTGGTCGGCCTGGGTCACCTGGGCTACCGCATCGCCACGAAACTGCACGAGATGGGCGAGAACATGGTCATCGTCGAGTACAAGGCCGAAGCCGACGCCGTGGAAAGGATGCACAGCCTGGGCATCCCGGTCATCCCCGACGACGCCACCCGCCAGTCGGCGCTGGAAGCGGCCAACATCAAGGACGCGCGCGCCATCATCCTGGCCAGCCAGAACGACGCCATGAACCTGCAAATCGCGCTCAAGGCCCGCAGCCTCAACCCGAACATCCAGGTGGTGGTGCGCATCTTCGACGAGGATTTCGCCCATGCCCTGCAGGAGCAATTCGGATTCAACGCCATGAGCGCCACCGAGATGGCCGCGCCGCTCTTCGCCGCGGCCGCGGCGGGCGCGGACGTCTCCAGCCCGATCTCGGTCGAGGGACAGCAGTTGAGCCTGGCGCGACTGGTCATCAAGCCGTCCTCCGAGATCGCCGACCGAACCGTCGGCTTCGTCGAAGACACCTATCACCTCAACATCGTTTTCCTGCGCCGCGACCATCATTCACACATGCACCCGACCGACTCGCACCCCGTCCATGCAGGCGACACGCTGGTGGTGCTGGGCGGCCCAAACGAGTTGAACCATCTGATGCACGACAATGAATGATCCTTCCCCTGCGTTGCGCTCCACCCAGGACAAGCCTCCCAGTACGCCCCTGGTCGGCGTGGTCGGGCCGTGCGGCTCTGGCAAATCCACCCTGATCGCGCAACTCGAACCGCGCGGCTATGCCTGCCGCCACATCGCGCAGGAACATTCCTACGTCAAGGATATGTGGCGGCGCATCAGCCACCCCGACCTGCTCATTTTCCTCGATGCTTCCTTCCCCGTCAGCACAGCCCGCCGTCAACTCAAGTGGCTCGAAAGCGACCATGCCGAACAGCAGCGGCGGCTGTCTCACGCGCGCCAGCACGCCGACCTGATCGTGGATACGGACTCGCTGACCCCCGCGCAAGTGCTGGACCTGGTGCTGGCTTTCCTCGCAGAGCAGGCCGCATGAGACGCCTGACCGCCCTGGCGCTGACCTTCAGCCTGTTGGCCGTTGCCTGCCAGTGGCTCAC
>CALLJA010000278.1 GCA_938008865.1 uncultured Anaerolineales bacterium | reverse complement strand
CTGGTTTCATTCTACCAATGAAGGAACAAACTTTCAATCGGTTTTCGTCATCGAATAAAAAAGAGGCAGGCGGCTGCCTGCCTCTCGAAGCGTATTTCCCTACGCGGGGTAATCTTGTTCGGCTTTGCGCATGGACTGGAAGGACTGGATCGCCACCTCCAGCATTTGCAGATCGGGTTCACGCGTGGTCAGATGCTGGAGCGCCAGGTTGGGTTTGATCATCCACTGCACGATAGGATTACCCAGGTGGTTGGCAGTCCAGCGGATGTATTCGACCGCCACACCCGCCAGCACGGGGATGAGCAGCACGCGGCTGGCCAGCCGCCAAGCCATGGGCAGCGGCCCTAGCGCGGTGAAGACCAGAATCGAGAGCAGCACCAAGGTCAGCATGAAGGCCGTTCCGCAGCGCGGATGCTCGATGGAGAACTTTGCCACCGACTCGGGGGTCAGTTCCGCGCCCGCTTCGTAGGCGTTGATGGTCTTGTGCTCCGCGCCGTGATAACCGAACAGGCGCTTGACGTCGGGCATGAAGCCGATGGCCCAGATGTAACCGACCAGCAAGGCCAGGCGCAGGACACCTTCCGCCAGGTTGCCAAGCCACAGGTTGGCGGAGGCCAGCGCAGGAGCCGCAACCAGCGACGGCATCACGCCGCCGCTCGCAGGGGCGGGAGTCAGCAGGTGCTCGATCCAGCCGCCCACCCCCGCAGGCAGCAGGAAGAAGAGCCCGATGCCAATGGCCAGGGACAGGCCCAAAGTGGCGTATAGCGCGGGGCCTTCCAGCTTCTCGTCCTCGCCCGTCTGGGTATTGGCCGAGATGGTCAGGGCGCGCATCCCCAGCCCGAGCGCGTCCCACAGCAGGATCACGCCGCGCAGGAAGGGGACCTTCGTCAGACCTGAACGGTATACCGCCGCCAGTTTCTCTTCATGGACGGCGATGGACCCGTCGGGCGCGCGCATGGCGATGGCAAAGCCCTTCTGCCCGCGCATCAACACGCCTTCGATAACGGCCTGTCCGCCGTAGGTGATCATTCGATCTTCCATTAAATCTCCAGGGGCCTGGCAGGCTTTGGAAACCTGTCAGGTCTTTAACTATAAGTTATAGAAAAAGTGGATTAACGCGTCGATGCCCTTGCGCCAGGTGGGCAGGTGCAATTTCTCGTTCGGCGAGTGGACGTTATCTTCGGGCAGGCCGAAGCCCGTCAGGACCGATTCCGCGCCGATGTGGTTTTGCAATTGGACCACCACGCCGATCGATCCGCCCTCGCGTTTGAACAGCGGGCGGACGCCCCAGACCGCCTCGAAGGCCTTGGCCATGGCCTGCACGCCGACGTTGTTGCGGTCGGTGATGGCCGCGCCCGCGTTGTGCAGACTCTTCACCTCCCAGCGGATGGTCTTGGGGGCGTTCAGTTCCATGTACTTGACGAGTTGCTGATAGGCCTCTTCGGGGGTCTGGTCGGGGACCAGGCGGCAGGAGATCTTTGCCATGGCCCAGGCGGGCAGGACGGTCTTGCTGCCCTCGCCCGTGAAGCCTGAGAGGAAACCGTTGACTTCGAGGGTCGGGCGGGCGCCCGTACGCTCGGCAGGCAGGAACTCGGGTTCGCCCCACAGCGCAGGAACTTTGGTCTGGTCGAGGAAGAACTGGTCGTCCACGGGCAGGCGGGTAAAATCCTCGTGCTCTTCTTTGCTGATGGGACGCACCTTGTCGTAGAAGCCAGGCAGGGTGACGCGGCCGTCCTTATCGTGCATGCCCGCGACGAGTTCGATCAACGCCTGGGCGGGGTTGTGGACCGTGCCGCCGAACAAGCCCGAGTGCAGGTCGCGGTCGGGGCCGTAGACACGGATCTCGGCATACATCAGGCCGCGCAGGCCGTAGGTGATGGTCGGCTTGTCGGCGGCGATCATGCCTGCATCGGGGTTGATGCAGAAGTCGCTGGCGAGCAGGTCCTTGTGGGCGGCAATAAAGGCGTCCAGGTGTTCGGAGC
This sequence comes from uncultured Anaerolineales bacterium, assembly GCA_938008865.1. GTDB lineage: Bacteria > Chloroflexota > Anaerolineae > Anaerolineales > Villigracilaceae > JACPVF01. Next base: position 5,815 of record CALLJA010000278.1, on the reverse strand, counting down.
CGATCTCCTCTTCGCCCTCGATCAGCCATTTGATGTTGACGGGCAGTTTTCCCGTCCTGACGATGGACTCGACCGCTTTGATCGAGGCGATGACCTGGCCCTTCATGTCGGAGGTGCCGCGCGCGTACAGGTTATCGCCGCGTTGGACGGCCTCGAAGGGACCCGAGGTCCACAGCTCGATCGGGTCCACGGGCTGAACGTCGTAGTGGCCGTAGATCAGCACGGTGGGCTTGTCCGCGCCCGCGCCGAGCCACTGGCCATAGACGACGGGATGCCCGCCCGTGGGCATGACCTGGACCCCGTCCATGCCCAGCGAACGCAGCTGCCCAGCCAGCCATTCGGCGGCGCAGGCTACATCTTCTTTGTGTTCGGGGCTGGTGGAGACAGAGGGGATGGCAACGAGTTCCTTGAGTTCGCCCAGGAAACGCTCGTTGTTCTGGTGTGCAAAGTCCAATGCTTTTTGAAGGTCAGACATGGAAACCTCGTTTCGATGGTGATGTGCTTGGCGTAATCTTATCACTTTCGAGAGAAAATAACTCGAAGCGGGGGCTTCGAGTTATGGGCTTGCGGGTCGTTCGGGCGTTGGTCAGGGCGCGGGGCTTGGCTCGGGAGTCTGTCCGAGCGTGCGGCGCGTGATTAGGAACCAGTCTGTGATGAAGGCCAGGCGGTCGCTGGTATCGTACATCGGAGCCACCTGCACGCCCTGCACCTGCCCATCCACGGCGTAGGAATACACGGGATAGTACAGCAGCAGCGAGGGGAGTTCCTGCTCGAAGATGACCTGGAAGTTGTGATATAGCCGCGTGCGGACCGTGAAATCGGTCTGGGTACGGGCCTCTTCGAGGTACTCGCTGGCGATGCGGTTGTCCCATTGCGAGTAGTTCTGTCCGCCCGTGGCCTCGGCCTGGTGCCAGAACGGGTACGGGTCGGGGTCAGGCGTGCGGGACATGGTCAGGTCGGCCAGGACGGCCTGGTAGTTGCGCGGAGTGAGGAATTCCGCCACCAGGCGGTCGTACGGAACGGGCAGCAGGTCCACCTGGACGCCGATCCTGGCCCAGTTGGCCTGGATGGCCTGGGCGATCTGGGTGTGCAGCGCATCGTCGGGATGGGCCAGGGTGAAGGCCAGCGGCTGGCCGTCCTTGGCCCGAACCTCGCCGCCCGCAGCGGGAATGACGTAGCCCTCGCCCATCAGCAATTCGGCGGCGGCCTCGGGGTCATATTGGATATGCTCGATGCCCTCATAGTAGGCCCACGAGCCAGGCAGGATCGGGCTGTCGGCCACGATGGCCTGCCCGCCCATATACTTCGAGATGATGGCGTTGCGGTTGACACCCATCAACAGGGCGCGGCGCACCTTGGCGTCCTGGAAGAAGGCCACCGTGGGGTTGTTCTGGTTCAGGAACACAATGCCGATCTGCGGCAGACGGCTGGTATGCACCGACAGGTTCGCGTCGGAGAGGGCCTTCGGCAGCGTGTCGAGGGTCACCTGACTGATACCGAGCACCTCGCCCTGCTGGTAGGCGTCGAAGGCGCTGGTGGAATCGGGGTAATAGCGGAAGACCACCTGCGGGATGAAGGGCTTGTCGAGGTAATACTTTTCGTTGAGGTTGAGCACCACACCGCGGATCTGTCCGCCCTCCACGAGCAGGTGGTCGAATTTATACGGGCCAGTACCAATCGGCTTGAGGTTGAATTCGGCATTCTGCAACTGGTCGGCGGGCGTGCCCTCGAGCAGGTGCTTGGGCAGGATACCAAAGGTAACGTAATCGAGGAAGGGCGCGTATGGCTCGGGCAGGGTGAACTTGATGTTCTGGTCGTTCATGCGCTTGACCTCGATCTGCGACCAGAGGTCTTTCACATCCTGCGGAAAGAGCGAGCCGTTGCTCTTGATCAGGTCGATGGTAAAGATGACGTCGTCGGCGGTGACGGGCGTCCCGTCGTGCCAGACGGCGTTCGAGCGCAGGGAGAAGTTATAGATGGTGCCGTCCGACGAAGTCCCCCACGATTCGGCCAGTTCGGGGCGCGGTAGGCCGCGCTCGTCAAAGCGGATCAGGCCGCTGAAGATGAGACGGTCAATGTCGCGGTCGGCTGCGTTGTTCCAATCCAGCAGGGGATTGAGGCGGCCCATCGAGCCGACCAGTGCCTCAGTGTACACGCCGCCCGTGGTGGGCTGTGGCGACAGCGAGACCGTGCCTACAGGTTGCTGGGCCAAGAGCAAGACGGCCACAACCACCAGGGTAAAGGCGACAACCAGGATCTGCCAGCGTAAGCGTTTCATATAGAAGGCAAAAAAGAAAGGCCGCATACCGCACCGCCCATTCGCATGGACGGCCAGCGACGGCCTTCCTTTTTATGTCCTATCCTAGCCGTTGTTAATGATAACCCACAGTACCAGCCCGAAGAAAACGATGCTGAGCACGATGGTAACGCGGAACAGGACGCGCTCGATGCCGCGGCGGGCGGTAAAAACGCCACCCGTGTCGGCTCCCGTCAACCCACCCAGGCCGGCGCCCTTGCTTTGCAGGATTACGCTCACGATCAGAAGGACCGAGATTATAATCAACGCGATATTCAGAACATTTTCCATGCGTGTGCCTCCTAAAAAATAGCGGGCACATTATACCTGTACGCAAGGCAATCCGTCAACAAGGCATATTTTCGCAACCGCCGCCTGGTCAGGCGGCGGTCCGATCCCCAACGCGAGAGGTCCCCCAACCATGCAAGAGATCGTCGTCAACCTGCACATGCACACCCGCTACTCGGACGGCAGCGGCACCCACAAAGACATCGTCCGCGCCGCGTTTCAGGCGGGCGTGGACGTGGTCATCGTGACCGACCATAACGTGCTGGTCCAGGGCTTCGAGGGCTACTACCGCGAGAAGAATCGCCGCGTGCTGATGCTGGTCGGAGAGGAAGTCCACGACCAGGACCGCGACCCGCAGAAGAACCACTTGCTGGTCTTCAACACCAACCGCGAACTAGCTGCCTTCGCCGACGAGCCGCAGGTGCTGATCGACCGTGTGCGCGAGGCGGGCGGACTGGCCTTCATCGCCCACCCAGACGACCCCGCCGCGCCCGCCTTCAACGAAACCGACATCTCGTGGGAAGACTGGTCGGTACACGGTTATCACGGCATCGAACTGTGGAATGCCCTGAGCGAACTCAAGACCCTCGTGCCGACCAAACTGCACGGCGCGTTCTACGCCTTCTTCCCGCAATTCGTGGCGCACCGCCCCATCCCTTCGACGGTGGCCAAATGGGATGAACTGCTCGCCCAGGGACGGCAGGTGGTGGCCTTGGGCGGCTCGGACGCCCACGCCCTGCACCTGTCACTGGCGGGTATCTCCCGTGTCATCTTCCCGTACGAATTCCACTTCCGCGGCGTGAACACCCACCTGCTGACCGACGAGACCCTGAGTGGCGATGTCAGCGCGGACAAGAAGGTTATCTACGACGCGCTGGCGGCGGGACACTGCTTCGTGGCCTACGACCTGCCCGCCTCCACGCGCGGATTCCGCTTCAGCGCCCAGGGCCGCGAGAAGACCGCCGTGATGGGCGACGAGATCCCCGCCCAGGGCGGCATCACGCTCCAGGCGCGGGCGCCCGGCCTGGCCGAGATCCGCCTGCTGCATAACGGGGAGGTCATCAAGACCTGGCAGAACCAGCAATCCTGCACCCATATCACCAGTGAGCCGGGTGTATATCGCATCGAAGTCTACCGCCGCTTCCTCGGCGCACGGCGCGCATGGATCTTCAGCAACCCCATCTACGTCAGGTAACATGTTTTTGTGGTAAAATCGTGCCCGTTAAATCAGGTACGTCACAACGTGCCTTTCCGTTCCTGGCAGGCCCACGGCTTGAACAGGAACCATCCCATGGAAAGGAGGCATCCCCATGCACAATTATGAATTGATTTGCATCTTCCAGCCCGACCTGGACGAGACCGCTTTCAACGGCGTGCTCGACCGCGTGAAGGGTTGGGTGACCGAATCAGGCGGCAGCGTGGATAAGGTTGACATCTGGGGCCGTCGCAGACTGGCCTACGTCATCCACAAGCAGCGCGAGGGCCTGTATGTTCTGCTGAACATTTCCCTCAAGCCGTCTGCTGCCGCTGAACTGGAACGCAACATCCGTTACCAGGAAACGGTCATTCGTCACATGCTGACCCTCGTTGGATAATCGATTTTAGAGACGATTTGCACGGTAAAGGAGTATGCCATGAGCCGAGGCCTGAACAAAGTAATGATCATTGGCCATCTGGGACGTGACCCGGAGATGCGTTACACCCCCTCCGGCCGACCGGTGACCACGTTCACGGTGGCGGTCAGCCGCTCGTGGAACAGCGCCGACGGTGAACGCCACAGCGAGACCGAATGGTTCAACGTGGTGGCCTGGGGCAACCTGGCCGAGATTTGCAAACAATACCTCGTCAAGGGCCAGCAGGTCTACATCGAGGGCCGTTTGCAGACCCGCCGCTGGGATGACAAGGAAGGCGTCAAGCACACCAGCGTGGAGATCGTCGCCAACGAGATGATGATGCTGGGCGACCGCCGCGACTCGGCAAACAATCATGCCCAGGACTCGGAAGCCGCCCCCATCGACGAGCCCATGGCCAACGAGGATGAATTCCCGTTCTAGTAGGACCGCAATTGCAAGTGGAGTAAACAATGGCTGAAGAACAAACCATGAATAGCGAAGGCGGCGAGCGCCGTTTCTTCGCCAAGCCCAAGACCTGCGCCTTCTGCGCCGACAAGCAGCTGGTCATCGACTACAAGAAGACCGACCTGCTCAAGCGCTACATCACCGACGAAGGCAAGATCCGCCCGCGCCGCCAGACTGGCAACTGCGCTCGTCACCAGCGCGTCGTGGCCGGCGAGGTCAAAAAGGCCCGCCAGATCGCCCTCCTGCCCTTCACCGGCAGGTTCTGGGAAGACCGCGGCTAACCCGCCGAAAAGCACGAATCATACGGGGCATGGCGCGCAATCAAGGTGCTCCATGCCCCGAACTTCTGTTAGGAGAAGATTATGGCAGACGACAAGGGCCCCAAGCCCGTCGTTCACACCAAGAAGCACATCGCCCGCCTGGAACGTGAACGCCGTAACACGAAACTCATTCAGTATATTTTCTTTGGCGCACTCATCCTGGTGGCAGGCCTGTTGATCTGGGGCTACCTCGATGCGACCTATTTCCAACTGCGAAAACCCGTCGCCAAAGTGGGCGAGGTTGAGATCACCCGCAAGGACTTCCAGACCCGCGTCAAACTCGAACGCAACGGGCTGATCTCCAACTATATGCAATACCAGCAGTTCGCCCAGATGTTCGGCATGGACATGACCGCCCAACTCCAGCAGATCCAGTCGCAGTTGGACGATTCCCAGACCCTCGGCCAGGGCGTGATCGACTCGCTGATCAATGAAGAACTGATCCGCCAGGAAGCTGAAAAACGCGGCATCACGGTCAGCGACGCAGAGATCGAAGAAGCCGTCCAGGGCGCGTACAATTTCTTCCCGAATGGTTCCCCCACTCCCACGGTCACCGCCACGGAACTGGTCTACCCGACCCTCTCGGACGACATCTACAACTACGTCACCCCGTCTCCGACCATCACGATGACGCCCGAGAACACCAACACGCCCGAGCCCACTGCCACCCTCACCGTGGGCCCCACCGTAACCGGGACCATCCTGCCGAGCGAGACCCCCACCGCCACCGTTTCGCCCACACCGACCCTGTCTCCCACCCCCACCGAGACGGCCACGCCCACCCTGGCCCCCCCCCCCACCGTGGACCCCAACCAGCCCACCGAGACGCCCCT
>CALLJA010000277.1 GCA_938008865.1 uncultured Anaerolineales bacterium | reverse complement strand
GCGTTGACCTACCTGCGGGCGCGGCGTTTCTCCACGAACGGCGGCCTGGTGTTGTGCGACCGTTACTCGCTGGCGGGCTTCCTGCAAATGGACGGTCCTCAATGCGGGCAGGCGCTGTCGAATCTAGAGCATCCTTCCCGCCTGCATGAGTTTCTTGCAGAGCGCGAAGCGGCCTATTACCGCAGCATTCAACCGCCCGACCTCTTGATCGTCTTGAAACTGGACCCTGAGACCGCCGTCCAGCGCAAGGCCGACGAGACCGCCGCTTCTGTGCGGGCGCGCTCATCCGAGGTGTGGAGACTGGACTGGGAAAAAATATCGGGATTCGAGGTGGACGCCAGCGGGTCGAGGGAGCAGACCCTGGCCCGTGTGCAGGCGCTCATCTGGGAGCATCTTTAAACCATGTCGGTCCTGGCCCATCCCATGAAGTTCATCGCAGGTCTGTTCTCAGACAAGGGCCTGACCCGCAAGGCCTACCTGAACGCGCTGACCGTGATGCTCGAATACGGCGCAAGTTTGATCGTAGGCTTCATCATCACGCCGTTGATGGTGGCAGGATTGGGCAATTACGCCTACGGGCTGTGGCAGGTGTTGAACCGCCTGATCGGGTACATCACGCCTGCCAGCGGACGGCCCGGCTTTGCCTTGAAGGCCACGCTCGCCAACCAGCAGGCCTCGACCGATTACGACCAGAAGCGCCGTTACGTAGGCAGTACGCTGGTCATCTGGCTGTTGTTCCTGCCGCTGCTGGTGGGGGTAGGTGGGATCGTCAGTTGGTTCGTACCATCCTGGGTGCGGGCTGCGGGCGGGTATGTCTGGGTTGCGCGCGCGGTGTCCGCCTTGCTGGTGACCAACGTCATCGTGGACGCGCTGGCTTCCATCCCGCAGATGACCCTGCAAGGCGAAAACCTGGGCTACAAGCGCATGGGCCTGTCGGTGCTGCTGGTCTTCCTTGGCGGTGGGTACACCTGGCTGGCGCTGTATCTCAAGATGGGGATCATCGGTGTGGCGGCGGCCCTGGCGGCTGCCACGCTGACCAACGGTCTGTTCTTCTTTTGGATCGCGCGCAGTTACACGCCCTGGTTCGGGATCGCCCGCCCCAGTCTGGCCGACACGCGCGAGATGCTGGGACGCAGCTGGTGGTTCATGCTCTGGAACCTGGTGACCAGTCTCTTGCTGGCCAGCGACGTGGTGGTGCTGGGCCTGCTCAACTCGGTCGAGTCGGTCACGAATTATTCACTGACCCGTTACGTGCCCGAGACCCTGATCGGTGTGATTGTGATCGTGGTCTTCGGCATTCTGCCCGGGCTGGGCGGCATCATCGGGACAGGCGATTATGCGCGGGCCGTGCGCCTGCGCGAAGAGATCAACGCCTTCATCTGGCTGGCGGCCACTGCCTTGGGCGCGTCCATCCTGTTATGGAACCAGGTCTTCGTCGGTCTGTGGGTGGGTGCGGACCATTACGCGGGCGCGCTGCCCAACCTGCTGATCGTGGTCTCTGCCGTGCAACTGGCCCTGATCCGCAGCGATGGCAACATCATCGACCTGACCCTGAAACTCAGCCAGAAGGTGCTGCTGGGCCTGCTGTCTGTGACCGTCTCGGTTGCGGCGGCCAGCCTGCTGGTGGGTTATTTCAAACTCGGCATTGTCGGCCTGTGTCTGGGCATCATGGCGGGACGTTTGATCATCAGCATCGGCTACCCTGTCCTGATCAGCCGCTTTCTGGGCGTCTCGTTGACGGCGCAATTGTCGCATTGGCTGCGGCCCGCTGTCGTGACGGTTTTGCTGTTCCTGGCGGCGCTTGGCCTGGCCTACACCCTGCCCTCCAACGCGTTTGCAGGCTGGGCAGGCTGGGCCGCGTTTCTCGGCCTGGCGGCGCTGACGGGCCTCCTGGCCTTGGCGATTTCCTTCTTGACGGGGTTGTCTTCCGAACAACGCACCGTATTTCTGCGGCGGGTCCGCTTGCTGTTGTCTCGCGGAGATGCGGCATGAGCGCGCGTCCGCGTATCGTGGAAGTCGTCGGCCCGGCGGGCGCGGGCAAATCGACCCTATGCCGCGTCCTGGCAGGTCAGGCGGACCTCGCGCGCCTGGAGGATTTCCCAGACGTACGGAAACTATCCGATGCGCCATTCTTCCTGTGGAACGGGCTGCGCCTGCTTCCAAGTCTGGTCCATGCCCGTCGAAACGGAGGCAGGCTCCCATCTCGACGGGAACTGGCCTGGCTGGCAATCCTCCGCGGATGGCCTGCCCGTTTGCAAAGCCAGGTCCGTGCAGGCGGAATCCTGTTTCTCGACCAGGGTCCCGTTTATCTGTTGACCGAAACACGCGACCTGTGCCCTGCGCCCATCTGGCAGGATTTCTGCGCGCGTTGGGCCGCGACGTTGGACCTGATTGTCTGGCTCGACGCGCCTGATGCCGACCTGTTGACGCGCATCCGTACCCGCGAGAAGGCGCACGTCGTCAAGCACGAATCGGACGAGGCTGTCTTTGCCTTCCTGGATGAATACCGACAGGCCTATGCGCGCGCTCTCTCCAGCCTGACGGCAGGGCCGAACCCGCCACAGGTCTTGCGTTTCGATACGGGGCGGCATCCGCCCGAAGAGATTGCCAGCCAACTTCTGACTCGTTTCATTGAACCCAGAGAATCGCCATGAACCCAAACAGCCAGCGCGCCGCGCTCTTTCTGCCAGGTTTGTATGAAGGCGGAGCAGAACGGGTCATTCTCAACCTGGCCCAGGGCATCGCCGCCCGCGGCCACCCCGTGGACCTGGTGCTGGCGCGGGCCGAGGGACCGTACATGAGCCAGATCCCCGCCTCGGTGCGGCTGGTGGACCTGAACGCGCCGCGCGTGGCCGGCAGTGTGCCCGCGCTGGCGCGTTATCTGCGGCGCGAACGGCCTGCGGCCCTGCTCTCGGCCATGTTTGCCAATCTGGTTGCCCTTTGGGCCAGGAGGTTGAGCGGGCTGCCCGTGCGGCTGGCGTTGAGCGAGCACAACACCCTCTCTTCGGTGGTGGGACGCAAACGCGACCCGCGCTGGCAGATGTACCCGCGGCTGGCGGGCTGGTTCTACCCGTGGGCCGACCGCATCATTGCCGTCTCCAATGCCGTGGCCGACGACCTGGCGAAAACGGCGGGCGTCCCCCGGGCGCGCATCGACGTAGTCTACAACCCGATCATCACCGCCGACTTGGGCGAAAAGGCCCGGGCGCGGCTGGATGATCCCTGGTTCAAGGAAGGCGAGCCGCCCGTGGTCCTGGCCATTGGCCGCCTGACCGAGCAAAAAGCCTTCGATGTGTTGATCCGCGCCTTTGGGTTGGTGCGCAAGAGTATTTCAGCGCGCCTGCTGATCCTGGGCGAGGGCGAGGACCGCCCCGCGCTGGAGACCCTGGTCTGGCAGCTCGGCCTGGAACAGGACGTGCGGCTGGCTGGCTTCGTGCAGAACCCGTATCCCTATCTCGCGCAGGCCCATCTCTTTGTGCTGCCTTCGCGCTGGGAGGGACTGCCCACCGTGCTGGTCGAGGCGCTCTACCTGGGCGCGCCCATCGTTGCCACAGATTGCCCGGGCGGCTCGCGCGAGATCCTGTGCGGCGGTCAGTACGGCACGCTGGTGCCTGTGGACGCGACCCTGTCCCTGGCGAAGGCCATCGAAAATTCCATCGAGGCGCGCCGCACCCACCTGCCCGACGAGTGCTGGCAGCCCTACAGCCTGGATTTCGTCCTCGACCGTTATCTCGAAATGCTCTTTGGCGGCTGACCATGCGCAGACTCATGTTCTGGTGTTCGGTTTTTCTGACCTTCCTGATCCCCTGGGAAGACAGCATCACGGTGGCGGCGCTGGGGTCGATGGCGCGTGTGGTGGGGCTGGTCGTGGCGGGCTTTTGGGCGGCCACCATGCTGCTCGAAGGCCGCTTCCGCAAGCCGCACCCGTTCCACATCCTGGTGCTGTTCTTCTTTTTGTGGAATTTCATCAGCCTCTTCTGGAGTCCCGACCCGGAAAGCACCCTGCAGCGTATCAAAACCTACAGCCAGATATTCCTGTTGTTGCTCATCTTTTGGGAAGCCTTCCAGACTGCCGCTGACCTGACGACGGGCCTGCAAGCCTACGTCTTCGGCGCGTACGTGCTGATCTTCAGTGTCATTAGAAATTACCTGACCGGCACGGTAGCCGTTACCTACGAGGGACGGTACAGCGCCACAGGCGTGAACGCCGTGGACCTGGCCCTGATCCTGATGCTGGGCTTGCCCGTGGCGATGCAATTGTTCTACTCGGCGGGCAGCGATTGGAAAGGAAAACTGCTCAAGTTTGTCAACCTGGCCTACATCCCTGCCGCCATCTTTTCCATCGTGCTGACGGGTAGCCGCACGTCGCTGATCGCCATCGTCCCGTTCGGCTTCTACCTGGTGGGGACGAAGAAGATCCCCTTCAATCGCAAGATGCTGGTGCTGGGTGTGCTCTTTGCGGTGCTGCTGGCGCTGCTGCCCTTCATCCCATCCTCGGTCACCAGCCGCCTGGCCACGCTGGGATCATCCATCGAGGCGGGCGACCTGGGCGGGCGCGTGTCGTTGTGGCTTCAATCCATCAAGGTCCTGGCGGACCATCCCTGGTTGGGCGTCGGCAGCGGCGCGCTCGACCTGCGCATCGGTTCGGCGGCCCACAACACCTTCGTCTCGATCGCCGCCGAGACAGGCTTCATTGGCTTCACGCTGTTCTCCTGCCTGCTGGCGGCTGTACTCTTCGAAGCCCTCAGCCTGCCCAACGGGAACTCGGGCCTGTGGGCGGCGATCTTCCTGACCTGGGCCATCGGCGTACTGTCGCTCTCGTGGGAGTTCCGCAAGTTGACCTGGCTGTTCCTGAACTTCATCGTCATCGAAGGCAGTATTGCCCGTCAGCAGGACCTCGTCAACAGAATCTCCTTCAGCAATATCGTGCGCCCCTTCCTGATGACCGACAATCAAAAAGAAACCGTGTGACCTCCCATGCGAACCAGATTGGTCCTGTTGCTGGCGGCCTTGCTCGTGACGGGCCTGACCAGTTGTACCCCCGCGCGTACCCCCGCTGCGACCTCCACTGCGATGTCCACACCCGCAGGCGGGGGCCTGCCCGCCTTCCCTGGCGCGGAGGGTTTTGGCTGCACCACGCCAGGCGGGCGGGGCGGGCGCATCCTCGAAGTGACCACGCTGGCCGATGACGGCCCGGGTTCGCTGCGGACGGCGCTGACAGCCGAGGGTGCGCGCACGGTGGTCTTCCGTGTGGCGGGCACCATCGAAGTACAGTCCAGCCTGAAGATCGAGCATCCATACTTGACCGTGGCGGGGCAGACTGCGCCCGGGGCGGGTATCACCCTGCGGCCTGCCGCCGATATGGACGCGCTCATCCTGGTCGAAACTCATGATGTCGTGATCCGTTACCTGACCCTGCGCGCAGGTCCGCCCTCGGCGGGCGACGGGCTGGCCGTCCTGGCGACCGACGCACACGATACCTACAACGTGGTCCTCGACCACAACTCGCTCAGTTGGGCGGTGAACCGCAACCTGATGACCTGGTACGACGTCCACGATATTTCGATCCAATGGAACATTCTCTCCGAAGGGCTGGATTGCAACATCCACCCCAAAGGTTGCCATAGCAAGGGGGCGCTGCTGGGCGGCTATGCCAGTGATGAGGACAAAGACCAACCTGGGGCGGGCAATTTCTCTTTCCACCACAACCTGATGGCGCATAACGGGGAGCGTAATCCACTTATCTCGACCAGCGGCGTGGTGGATGTGGTCAATAACGTGGCCTACAACCCGTTCGGCTCGTTCAGCCACGTCGACCTGCAGGGTCAGTTGACCCTGATCCCCGCCAACTACGTTGCCAATTATTTCAAGCCCGGCCCGAACACCGACCCCAACAAGTACAGCATCGATATTTCCAGCCAGAAGGTCTTCGGCGCGGCGATCTTTGCGCAGGGCAACCTCGGACCGCATCGCGCGGACCCGGGCCAGCCCGAGGCTGACGCGGTGGACCCCGCCGCGCGCCCCTATCTCGTCACGGTCCGCAATGCGGCCGCGCCCGTCACGACCATGTCGGCGCTCGAAGCGTACGACCAGGTGCTGGCGAGGGCGGGCGCGAACCTGGGCCTGGCCTGCGATGGGACGTTCTTCACGCGGCGCGACACCATTGACGCGCGCATCGTCGGCGAGGTGATCGACGGCACGGGCCGCATCATCAACAACCCGTCCGAGGTGGGCGGCTGGCTCGAAGTCCCGCCCGCCGAGCCGTGCGCAGACTCGGACCACGACGGCATGGCCGACTTGTGGGAAACGCGGAACGGCCTCGACCCGCAGGATCCCGCCGACGCCCTGGCCGACGCGGACGGCGACGGCTACACCAACCTCGAAGAATTCCTGAACGGGACCGACCCGAATCCATGAGGAGATTGCGATGATCGACACCAAGCCTTTGCAGGCTGTGCAGGCAGAACAATCGGTGCGGGGGAAACGGCTGCTGCTGGTCGGGCCGAAGCCGCCGCCGATTGGCGGGTCCCCGCTCACGGTCCAGGCGATGCTCGAGGAATTCGTCCACTACCCATCGCTGCATGTGACGGTCATCAACACGTCGCCTGGCATCGATGTGCGCAGGAAGATGACGGGCTTCAATTTCGAGAAGGTCCGCAGGTCGCTGCTGATCCTGCCGCAATTCCTGTGGGAGATCGGGCGCTGCGACGCGGCCCTGGTCTTCGCCAATGACCTGTTCGCCATCACGCTGGCACCCATCCTGCTGCTGATCGCGCGGGTCTTTCGCAAGCCCTTCTTTTTGAAACCCGTCGGCGCGGGCCTGGACCTGTTCATCAACGCGCAGAAGAAACCGCTGCGCGCTTATCTGCTGCGTGTGCTGCGTGCCACAGACGGCATCCTGACCCAGACGCAATTGCTCAAGGAGGACCTGGTCCGCCTGGGCTGTCCGAACGCGCATTACCTGCCAGGCTGCAGGCCCATGCCCGCCCTGACGACGGCGGCGCGCGATTATTCCGAGACGCTGCGGCTGGTGTACCTGGCTCACGTCACACGGCTGAAGGGTCCGCTGGTGCTGTTGGACGCGCTCGGGCAGATTCCCAGCCTGTGCGATGCGCCTGTCACTTGCGATTTCTACGGCCCGATCCACGACGAGGTCCGCGACGAGTTTTTGACCGCCTTGCAGACGGTGCCGCAGGCGCGCTATTGCGGCGTGGCCGAGCCGGGCACTGGCCCGCACCTGATCGCCCGCTACGATGCGCTGGTCCTGCCGACCTACTATGACACCGAGGGCCACCCGGGCGCGTTGATCGAGGCCATGCACGCGGGCGTGCCGGTCATCAGCACCCAGGTGCGAACCTTCCCAGAGTTGATCAGGAACGGCTGGAACGGCCTGTTGGTGCCCACGCAAAACTCCTCCGCCCTGGCCGAAGCCATCCTGCTGTTGGCGATGAACCCCGCCATGCGGCGCGAGATGGGCGAGGCCAACCGCCTCAAGGGCCAGGAGTTTCGCGCCGATGCGGTCGTGGCTCGGCTGCTGAAAATCGTTTTCCCCGAATCCTTCTTTCCCAGAAACTCCAACTGATGCGTATCCTCCTTCTGGCGCAATGCTACGCTCCTGAAAACGTCAGCGCGGCGGTCCTGATCACCGACCTGGCCACAGACCTGGTCCGACGCGGCCATGAGGTGACCGTGATAACGGGCGCGCCCAGCTACCCATATGGGCGCGTCTTCGCCGGCTATCGCAACCGCCTTTATGCTGAAGAGCGCTTGGACGGTGTGCGGGTCATCCGCACCTGGAGCGTGATCACGCCTTCGACGAAGACCCTGCCGCGCCTGCTGCATTACGGCACCTACAGTCTGAGCGCTTTCTACGGCGGACTGCTGGGCGGCTGCCCGGACGTGATCTTGAGTTACTCGCCGCCGCTTCCGCTGGGGCTTTCGGCCTGGCTGCTCAGCCGCATTTGGCGCGCGCCCTGGGTGCTCGAGATCGAAGACCTGTATCCCGACGCTGCCGTCGCCGCGGGCGTGCTGACCAATCGCGCGCTGATTTCCTTTTTTCGCGGCCTGGAGTTGTTTCAATACCGCCGTGCGGCAGGCATCACGGTCATTTCGGAGACCTTTCGGCGTAACCTGCTCGGCAAGGGCGTACCCGACTCGAAACTGCGCGTCATCCCGATCTGGGCCGACCCTGACGAGGTCCGCCCGCTGGAGAAGCACAACGCCTTCCGCCAGCGCTGCGGCCTGGATGGCAAGTTCGTGGTGATGTACGCGGGCAATATCGGGTTGACCTCCTGCCTTGAAGATGTGCTGTGCGCCGCCGACCGCCTGCGCGAACAGACCGAGATCCACTTCGTGCTGGTCGGGGAGGGGGTCCGCAAGCAGGCGCTTGAAGCCGAGGCAAAGGTCCGCGCCCTGCCGAACGTGACCTTCCTGCCGTACCAGCCGCGCGAGGCTTTCCCCGAAATGCTGGCCGCCGCCGACCTGGGCCTGGTAACGCTCAACGCGGGCGCGGCACTCTCTTCGCTGCCCAGCAAGGTCTTCAACGTGATGGCCAGCGCGCGCCCTGTGCTGGCTGTCACTCCGCCCGGGAGCGAACTCATGCAGATCGTGACGGAGTCAGGCTGCGGGTGGAGCGTCCCGCCGGGTGCGCCCACCGCGTTGGCCGAGGCCATCCTCCAGATCCAGGCTCGCGGCGCGGACCTGGTCCAGGCGGGTCGGAATGGCCGCGCCTGCCTCGAAGAGAAATATTCCCGCCGCCGCTGCGTGGATGCGCACGAGCAGATGTTCCTTGCCCTGCATGGGAAACCTTAACGAAAATAGTTTGCGCTTTTGGAGGCGCCATGAACGCTGAAACCTTTGCCGAGTGGATGCGCCGACAGGGCCGCCGCGTGGTCCGCACGGCCAGCAGTTACTGGTACGAGGCCGGGCCGCGCGTGTTCCAGGCCTTTCCGTATCACTGGCTTATCGCGCCTGCTGAAGAAGAGACTCGCAGTCTGATGCTTTCGCACGGCATCGCCGCCCTGCGCTACTCGACCCCGCTCGATTTTCCCAAGGGCATGGTCAGTTATCACGTGGTGCTGCAAAAACCGTATGAGTTGGACATGCTGCGCTCCCAGGCCCGCAACGGGGTCAAGCGCGGGCTGGAGCATTTCAAGGTGGAGCGAATTTCCTTCGAGCGGCTGGCCACCGAAGGCTGGGCCTTGCAGCAGGACACGCTGGCGCGCCAGGACCGCCTGCGCAGCATGACCCAGGCCGAGTGGGAACGCCTGTGCTGCGCGGCGCACGACCTGCCCGGCTTCGAGGCCTGGGCCGCCACCGCAGGGGATGAACTGGCGGGCGCAGTCATCCTCTGCCGCATCGAGGATGTCTTCAACGTGCCGTATGCGATGAGCCACAGCCGCTTCCTGCCTAACCATGTCAACAATGCGGTCTTCTTTGCGGTCAGCCGCGAGATGCTTGCGCGCGAGGGGGTCGGCAGTGTCTTCTTCACCGTGCAATCGCTGGACGCGCCCGCCAACGTGGACGAGTTCAAGTTCCGCATGGGATTCACGCCCAGGGCCGTGCGCCAGCGCGTGGATTTTCATCCGCTGCTCAGCCCATTTGCCACCCCCGCCGTCCATGCCTGGACCCGCCGCCTGCTCCAGCGCGACCCGTCGAACCCGACCCTGGCCAAGGCTGAAGGTATGTTGCGCTTTCACCTCGAAGGCAGGCGGGGGCTGGCCGAACAGGCCTGGCCCGAGTGCCTGTCTGCGCAGAGGACGGTCGCCGAACATTAGAGTTACGTTCCATCCCCCTGAAAGGTAGGTTTGCATGACGAATTTCGATGGCTGTCAACTTCCCAGCGTCCCGAAGTTTTCGGAAGGGCCTGCGCCTGAGGCCGAGCGTTCCGTCCTGGGACGGCTCAAGCGCCTCCTGGCGCTGCCGTGGAACCGCCACGTCAAGAAATGGCTGAAGCTGTCCTACGCCGCCTCGGTGCGGCGGCAGGGCGGGTCGCCACAGCAGGCTGCCGCGCGGACTTTCGCACCCGCCGTCCCGTTCGCGCGGGGGGATCGGGTGCGGGTGCGCTCGCGCGAAGAGATCCAGGCCACGCTCGACCCGTTCAAGGAATTGAAAGGCTGCGCCTTCCTGCCCGAGATGTACCAGTATTGCGGCACCGAACAGCGCGTGCTGCGCTCGATGCAGACCTTCATGGACGAGCGTGATTACAAGATGAAGAAGGCCCGCGGGGTGATCCTGCTGGAGAACGTCATCTGCAATGGCACGCCGACCTTCGGCCCGTGCGACCGCTGCTGTTTCCTGTTCTGGCGCGAGGAATGGCTCGAACGGGTGACTGGCTAAGTTTTATCGGCTTCACTCCAGGCCTTGCCTCCCAGAGGCCTGGCTTGTCGGGTAGGGAACGATTTGGAGGAATGAATGATCCGTACGTCACAGCAAATCAAACAAACCAAGGAGATTCGCGACATGGCCGTGGAGCGGACCACTTTCAGCAGCGTGACCAGCGGGGTGATCAAACGCGCCTTCGACATCCTGGTGGCGCTGACGGCCCTGCTCCTGCTTTTGCCGGCCTTCCTGTTCATCGCCATCCTCATCAAGCGCGACTCCCCGGGCCCGGTCTTTTATTGGGGTGTGCGCATCGGCCGCAACGGCGTCACCTTCAAGATGCTCAAGTTTCGCACCATGTACGAAGAGCCAAAGAGTTACGATGGCCCGCGCGTGACCTGCAAGGAGGACGAGCGTATCACCCCTCTGGGAAAATGGCTGCGCGACACCAAGTTGAACGAACTGCCCCAGTTCTGGAACGTACTCGTAGGTGATATGAGCCTGGTGGGGCCGCGCCCCGAAGACCCGACCATCTCCAAGACCTGGCCAGTCAGCGTGGCGCGCGAACTGCTTTCGGTGCGGCCTGGCATCACCAGCCCTGCCTCGATCCTCTATCGCGACGAAGAAGCCATGCTGCCCGCCCGCGACGTGATGCGCAAGTACCTGCTGGAACTCAGCCCAGACAAGATGCGCCTCGACCAACTCTACATCCGTTACCGCTCCTTCTGGCTCGACTTGGACGTCATCTTGTGGACGGCGATCCTGTTGCTGCCCAAGATCCGCTCCTATTCGCCGCCCGAGCCGATGCTGTTCGTGGGACCCGTGTCCCGCCTGTTCCAGCGCTACGTCAGTTGGTTCCTGCTCGATTTCCTGATCGTGCTGGCCGCCATTGGGCTGACCGGGCTGGGTGTACGGCTGTATGTCCCGCTCAACCTTGGGCTGTCCGCCGCCGTCAAGATGGCGCTCGGGTTCGCCTTGCTCTACAGCGGGCTGGGGGCGCTGCTAAAGAACAACGTCATAAACTGGCCCAAGGCCTCCTCGTGGGAATCGGGCAGCCTGTCGCTGACCTGGCTGGCTGCCACGGCCATCACGCTCGGGTTCCACTACTACCAGTTCGGGTTCACCAACCTGCGCACCTTTGGGGTGATCCTGGTCTCCTCGATCCTGGCCCTGGTGGGTTTCACCTTCGTCCGTTATCGCGGGCGCATCGTCAACGGACTGGTCAGCCGTCTGGCCTCGCTGCGTTTTGATGCGCGTGTGCCGCGCGAGCGCGTGCTGATCGTCGGCTCGGGCCGCACGGCGGAACATATCGCCTGGCTGATGGAGCACCCGACCTACTCCAGCAAGTTCCACATCGTCGGCTTCATTGACGATGACCTACTCTCGCAGGGTATGAAGATCTACGGTGCGAAGGTCATTGGCCGCGTGGCCGACGTGCGGCGCATCGCAAAGGAACAGGACGTCGGCCTGATCATCTTGGCCGACAACCAGATGGCCCTTCAACGGCACAGCGAATTCCGCGATGTGGACAGTTTTGCCCCCGCGCGTGTGATGGTAGCCCCCGACCTGTTCGGCTCGCTCAACACCCTCAACGTAGCCGCCCAACAGGACCAGTCTACGGGCAGCCTGAGCGACTTCCAGTGCCAATACTGCATTGCCCGACTCAGCCACCAGCGCGGCGAGTCGCCCACCATCCCCACTGTTGCCCAGGAAGAAGCCACTGCCTGGCAGCCGCACCGTTGAAGGAAGGAGGAAGACATGAAAGCCGTCATTCTGGCTGGGGGGAAAGGTGCCCGCCTATCACCCTACACCACCATCCTGCCCAAGCCCCTGATGCCCATCGGAGACATGCCCATCCTGGAGGTCATGCTGCGCCAGATGAAGGAGGCGGGCGTCGACCAGGTTGTCCTGACCGTCGGGCACCTGTCTGAACTGCTGCGGGCCTTCTTCAAGGACGGCAGCGACTTTGGGCTGAACATCGCCTACAGTTATGAAGACCATCCGCTCGGCACGGCTGGCCCGATTGCCCTGGTCAGTGGGTTGCAAGAGACCTTTCTCGTCTCGAACGGAGACGTGCTGACCACCCTGAACTTGCGCGAGTTGATCGAGTTCCACAAGTCGCAGAAGGCCATCGCCACCATCGCCGCTCACCACCGCCAGTCGAAGATCGACCTGGGCGTCATCCAGCGCAACGGCGATTGCTCGATTACGGGCTACATCGAGAAACCTGTGTACGACTTCCTGGTCAGCATGGGCATCTACGTCTTCGAGCCGTCTGTCATGGCGTACATCGAACCCAACCAGTACCTCGATTTTCCCGACCTGGTCAAGAAACTCATTGCGGCAGGCGAGCGCGTGGTGGGCTACGAGTTCAACGGCTACTGGGAAGACCTGGGCCGCCCTGACGATTATGCGCGCGCCTCGAAGGATTTCGAGAACATGCGCTGTCAGTTCCTGCCGCAAGCGGTGGGAGGTTAACCATGTGGAAGATCCCGCTTTCCGATATCGACTTCGGTCCCGAGGAACGGGCCGCCGTGGATGACGTCCTGCGGAGCAAGTGGCTGACGATGGGTTCCGTTACCGCCGAATTCGAGCAGGCCTTTGCGGATTATGTCGGCGCGAAACATGCCATCGCCGTCACCAATGCCACGGCCGCGCTGCACCTGGCCTGCGTGGCAGCAGGACTCGGCCCAGGCGACGAGGCCATCGTCCCCTCGCTGACCTTTGTCGCCACGGCCAACGCCGTGCGCTACACGGGCGCAACGCCCGTCTTCGCGGATATCGTCGGCGTGCAGGACTTGAACATCTCCCGTCGCTCCATCGAGCAGGCCCTCACCGACCGCACACGCGCCATCCTGGTCATGCACTACGGCGGCTATGCCTGCGACATGCCTGCCATCCTGAGCCTGGCGCGCGAACATGGCCTGGCCGTAATCGAAGATGCGGCCCACGCTGTCGGCTCGGAACTGGACGGACGAAAACTGGGCGCGTGGGGCGACCTGGGTTGTTACAGTTTCTTCTCGAACAAGAACATGACCACGGGCGAGGGCGGCATGATCGTCACCGACAACGACGAGTACGCCCAGCGCCTGGGCCGCCTGCGCTCGCACGGCATGACCTCGCTCACCTGGGACCGTCACAAGGGCCATGCCTGGAGTTACGACGTGGTGGACCTTGGCTACAACTACCGCATCGACGAGCTCCGCGCCGCCCTGGGCAGGGTCCAGCTCGAAAAACTGCCCGCCAATAACGAGCGCCGCCGCCGCCTGACCCAGGTCTACCGCGAGGCCCTGCGCGAACTGGCCCCGCAGGTGGAAGTCCCGTTTGAGAATCACCCCGGCCTGTCGGCGGCGCACCTGCTGCCCATCCTGTTACCGGTCGGCATGGGGCGCTCGTACTTCATGGACAGCCTGAAGGCGCAGGGCATCCAGACCAGCATTCACTATCCGCCCATTCACACGTTCTCGGCTTATGAGGGCTCGCGGGGCGCGAATTGCCTGCCCCGCACCGATGACATCGGCGGGCGCGAGGTGACCCTGCCGCTCTACCCGACCCTGACAGATGACAATGTGTTGAGTGTGGCGCGCGCCATCGCGCAGGTGCTCGTCAGCGTTTGAGCCATTGGAACACTTGTAAACGGCCCATTCTCTGGGGGACAGTTAACAGTTTTGATGGTGTTCCAGAAAAGGACTCTGTATGGAAATCAAGGATCTCATTTCCCTCATGTGGCGCAACCTGCGTTACCTGGTTCTGGGATTGACCCTGGGGGCCATCCTGGGCCTGGTCGCGGCGCAGATCCAAACGCCCGTATATGAGGCCACCACCAAGATCCTGATCAGCCGCACCCGCCAGCAAAGCAACGCAGACATGCTGCCGCTGAGTGATGAGCAACTGGTGGCCATCAACCTGCAACTGGCCAAATCCCAACCTGTGCTGGATGAGATCACCCAGCAGGTGGGCGTCAAAGTGGACGCGGACAGCATCCAGGTCAGTTCGATTCCCAACACGCTGATCGTGCAGGTCAAAGTACAGGATACCGACCCCATACGGGCCGCGCAGATCGCCAACACCCTGGTCCAGATCCTGATCCAGCGCAATGAAGACCTGCTCTCGGGCCGTTACGCTGCCTTTGAACAGTCCATTGATACCCAGATCGGGCAGGTACAGGCGCAGATCGACGACCTGCAAACCCAGGTCAGCCAGATCAGCGACACCAGCGTGCAGGACCAGTTGACGCGCGTCAGCCAGCAGATCGGACAGTTGAGTCTGGAGATCGCCACCCTCAAACAAGAGATCTCCGCCTTCCCCGTTGCGCCCACGCCCATCGAGCGGGTCGCGCTCACCGAGAAGCAGGCCCAACTGGAACAGTTGAACTCGCTGATGAGCTTGTACCGCCAGATCGAGACCAACCTCACCTACACCGGGCGCGTTGGCCAGGGTGATACCCGCGAGGATCCGCAATTGGCCACCCTGCAGGCCACGCTCGACCTGTACCAGCAGATGTACCTGGGCCTGCTCTCCAACCGCGAGACGGTACACCTGGCGCGAATGCAAAGTTCCGAGAACGTGGTGCAGATCGTTGCGGCCATCCCGCCCAAGAAGGCCGCCATGCCAATTCCTATCCTCTACATGTTGGTGGGAGTCATGGCCGGGCTGGGTATCGCAGCCACCGTCATCCTGATACTCGACCACTTCGACACCTCGCTGCGCACCCCCGCCCAGGCCGAAAAGGAACTCCAGGTCCCCGTGCTGGGCCTGGTCTCCGACGACGGCCTGCCGCACAGCCCCGTCACCTTGAGCCGCCCCTTTTCCGCCGACGCCGACGCATTCCGCGCCCTGGGGGCCAGCGTGGAGATTGTCAGCCTGGAAGGCCATATCCAGGCCCTGCTGGTGCTGAACGGGGGTGCAAAGGATGGCAAGACCTGCATCGCCGCCAATCTGGCGGTGGTCAATGCCCAGCAGGGCAGGCGCGTCACCCTGGTGGACGGCGACCTCAGGCGGCCCCGTCTGCACGACCTGTTCGGGGTCGAGAACCAGAAAGGCTTGTCGGATGTCGTCCACGGGCGGGCCGAGTTGAGGCAGGTCTACCGCATGGTGGAAGGCCTGCGCGACCTGAGACTTGTAACCGGCGGACAGCCCGACGAAGACCCAACCCGCTGGCTGGATGCCGTCAAATGGGGCCAGGTGCTGGACGAATTACAGGCCCAGTCCGACCTGGTGATCGTGGACAGCCCTCCCGCCGAGAGCGCCGACGCCCAGGTGCTGGCCTCCAGGCTGGGCGCGATCCTGCTGGTGGTACGCTGCGGGCGCACCCGCGTCGAAGCGGCTCAGGCCACCCTGCGGCGGTTCCAATTGCTGGGGGCCGCCGTGGTGGGCATGGTCCTTAGTCAGCCCGCGCAACATCGCAATGTAATAAGACAATTCTTGTCTTGGAAAAGAAAGACGGCAGAGAAAAAGGAGAATGCCTATGAGATTCGCAAGGAAACCGATGACATATCCGTTTCACCCACATAGTCACATGCGCAGCGCCGCATCCCCGGCCTCCTGCCCGTTATCCACTTGTTTTTCATTTTTGTCCGGAGGGAAGAATGACTAAATCGTCCTTGAAAAAGACCCGCGGCGATACCACCCACAAGACCGCGTTGGTCCGGATCCAGTTCCTGGTCCTGATCCTGGTGCTGGCTTGGTCGCTGGTGGGCATGCGCCCCACCGAAGCCCGCGCCGCCGGCACGACCTATTACGTCGACAACACCAATTCCGGCTGCTCCGACAGTGGTGCAGGCACCTTCTCGGTGCCGTTCTGCACCCTCACCAAGGGTGCAGACATGGCCTCCTCGCCCGGTGATACCGTGAACGTCCTGCATGGTACCTACGCAGAGACGATCTTCCCGGCCTACAGTGGCGTCGACGGCAGCCCGATCACCTTCCACGCCTCTTCTGGCGTCACGGTGACCGGCAACGCCAACAGCGCCTTCTTCATCAGTACCAAGAGCTACATCGTGGTAGATGGGTTCAATGTCACTGGGACGATTGGCAAGGGCATCCAGGCCATCGACTCGAATCATATCACCATCTCGAACAACCACGTCAGCTATTCGGGTGATCCTTCGAATCCGAACCTACATGTGCAGGGCATCTATTTGAAGAATACCACCTACTCGACCATCACCGGCAATACCACTGACCATAACACCTGCATCGGCATCCGCTTGGTCAACAGCAGCGATTACAACCTGGTCAGCAATAACATCTCTTATGCCAATGCCTCGGTGGTGGTTACCGATGCCGCAGGGATTGAACTCACGGGGGCCAGTCACAATACGGTCATCAACAACATCACCTATGGCAACGAGGACAGCGGCATCAACCTGTATGTCAACTCCAGTGGGCTTGGCTCCACGTACAACGTGGTGGTCGGCAACTTGAGTTACGGCAACGGCGACCACGGCATCGACAACAACAACTCGCCCTACAATACCGTGATCGGCAACACTGTGCATGGCAATGGCACAACCGGTATCAACTTTGAGGGCGAGACCGGTCTCGGGTCGCATCATGCCACCGTGGCCAACAACATCAGCGCCGGCAACGGCCTGACCCCGCCCACGGGTTCCTTCGGCGGCAACCTGCGCGTCGACTCGGCTTCCGTCAACGGCACGACTGTTGACTACGACCTGTTCGACCGCGGCGCGGCCACCGTCCAGATTATCTGGAACGACACCAATTACACCTCGCTGGCAGCTTTCAAGGCCTCCATCACCACCCAGGAAGTACACGGGTTGGAGGGCAACCCGCTCTTCGTTTCGCCCGTCACCTCCGTTTTGCGTGTGACCGGCGCGGCCTTTCCTGCCAACTCGACGACTGGCGACTACCACCTGTCCGACGGTTCCCCGGCCATTGACAGCGCCAACTCGAACGCGCCCAGCCACCCGTCCGTGGATATCGAAGGCCACGCCCGTATGGACGACCTTGCCACGGCCAATACCGGCGCGGGCGTCCGCACCTATGATGACCGCGGCGCATACGAGTTCCAGCCCTCGGGCCTGGTGGCCCTGCCCACCGTCACGACCCAGGCTGTGACCTCCATCGACGTGGCCACGGCGCTCGGTAACGGCAATGTCACCTCGCTGGGCATCCCCGACCCGACCCAGCATGGTGTGGTCTGGAGTACGCTGGCCAACCCTACCATCGCCGACAACAAGACCACCGAGGGCCCGGTTACTGCGACGGGCGCCTTCACTAGCGCGATCCTTGGACTTGCGCCGAACACCCTGTATCACGTCCGCGCTTATGCCACCAACGCAACCGGCACGGCCTACGGTGACGACGTTACGTTCACCACGCTGGCATCGGGCGGCAACACCGGCTTTATCTTCGCCAATGCCACGGTTGCGTCTAACAGTATTACCAACCCCAACAACGGCTGGACTTCCAACGACCAGTATGCGACCTTCAACAGCACCGGCGACTGGGCCGAGTACGGATTCCCGGACCTGGGCATCCCGGCCAATGCCACCATCGACGGCATCCAGGTCGCGGTCGAGGGTCAGCGCAATGGCACGCTCCAGAACCGCGACTTCACCGTGGCTTTGTGGAACACCTCAGCCCTGAACCCGGACGCCTACACGGCCACCAAGACCGCCGCGATGTCGAACAACGACACTGCCCCGGTCCTGGGCACTTCCACCGACAAGTGGGGCACCACCTGGACCCCGGCCGACTTTGCCGATGCCACCTTCAAGGTTAGGGTCGGCGCTACGGGTACTTGGGGCGATGCCGACCTGGACGCCATCTCGATCAAGGTCTATTACAGCCTGCCCTACCAGCGCACTACGGCCACCACGGTCGCCTGCGGTGGCGGGACCCCGTCCGTCGAGTATGGCTCCGCCATTACCTGTGTGGCCAGCGTAGCCCGCAGCGGCGGAACCAACACCCCGTCCGGCAACGTCAACTGGACCTCGGGCGGCAGCGGCGCGTTCGTCACCAGCCCGTGTGTGCTCTCGGGCAGCAGCGGCATTGCTACCTGCTCCGTCACCTACACACCCTCTGCGGTCGGCGCGGGTTCGCACCTGATCACCGCCTCGTATGCCGGCGATGCGAATTTCTTCCCCAGCAGCGGCTCGCAAACGCTGACGGTTACCCCTAAGGCTGCCACGGTCACCCCCGACACGGTCGGGAAGATCTATGGCGACCCTGACCCGGTCCTGAGTGGCACGTTGACCGGCTTCCTGCCGGGTGACGGCGTCACGGCAGCCTACACCCGCGCGGCTGGCGAGACCGTCCTGGGTGGACCGTACGTCATCAGCGCAACGCTGAGCC
>CALLJA010000276.1 GCA_938008865.1 uncultured Anaerolineales bacterium | reverse complement strand
CTGCCTGCTCAACCGCACCTTCGACTTGACCTTGCACGGCGCGCGCCGCCGCCAGCAGGCCCTGGCGCTGCTTTTCCTGCTGTTGGTATCCGTCATCCTGGTGGCCCTGCATCCCCAGCCTGCAGAGTGGACCACGCGCATCCGCAACGTGATCATCTACCTGCTCGACCCCAACGCAGTCTTTTCGGTCAACCCGCTGGCCGACCTGTTCTCCTTCGCGCTCGGCGGCTCGTGGACCAACCTCTTCCGCTACCTGCCGCTGCTGCTCTTCCCGTACTTCACCGCCATTCGCCTGGCCTCGCTCTACCTGGCCGATATCTTCGAGAAGCCGGTCGAGATCGCTGAACGCTTCATCACCGAGGTGGCGCTCTACGGCGGCAGCGAGACCGTCAACATCCGCGACGGGGAATTCAAGAACAAGGAAGAATCGCGCATCTACGCGATTGGCGGCCCGGGCTACGTGGAAGTGGACCGCAACTCGGTGGCCCTGTTCGAGCAGCCCGACGGCCGCCCGCACGTCATCGGCCCGACGGTGGGCGGCGCAGTCCTTTTGGACGGTTTCGAACGCTTCCGCGCCGTGCTCGACCTGCGCGACCAGCACTTTGACCTGCGCGAACAGGACAACCGCGAGATCCCCAGCCGCACGCTCGACGGCCTGCGCGTCAGCGCCATTGACGTTTCGATGCGTTTCAGCATCTGGCGCGGCGAGCAGAACCAGCGCACCCTGAACGCGCCCAATCCCTACCGCGATGACATGGTTGTGCAGACCCTCATCTATAACCAGGTGCTGCCGGTCAATAAAAACCCGAGACCTAAAGACAGCCCCGCCGAACTGGCCTCGCCGCTTGGACCCTCGATGGTCGGCTCAATCCGCGGTGAGTTGGGGCGCTTCATGAGCGACCAGAGATTGACGGAATTCTTCGCCAGCCACGGGGCGCAGGAAATCACAGAAGAAGGCAACCAGATCGCACAGATCCAGGATGCAGCCCAGCGGGTGCTGCCGCCTGGCTCCGCCCCGCTGCAGTTGAACGGAACTGCCGCCCCAGCCTTCGTGCCGCGCCCGGACCTCTCGGCCCGCTTCCGCGCGAACTTCAGCGACGACGCCCACCGCCGGGGCGTCCACCTCGATTGGATCGGCGTCGGCGCGTGGAAGACGCCCAGCGAGATCATCCCAGACCAGCACCTGGAGGCCTGGAGACTAAGCACCGAAAACCAGACAGCCCTGAACGGGGTCGAGCGTCAGCGCGACCAGGCCGCCTTCGAGGAAACCATCAAAATGATCCGCGAGGTTATCGCCGAGCAGGCTTATTCTGCCTCGCGCGGCGCAGAGTCGTCCGAAGTCATGAAGAAACTGCTGGAGAAATATTACGGCCAATTGCGGCTGGCCTGGGATGTCTATCAGCGCCAGGGCATCTTCCCGCCCGCCGAGTTGAGGGAAGCCCTGCGCCACATCCTTGGCCTGCTCGCCCATTATGTCCGAATACCCTAACCCACCAGAAGGAAACCACCTATGCAAGACGCGCTTGAACTGCATTACACCGCCGAAGTGAAGGGAGCACAGGCTGCCTTCTCGCCCGTCGTCGCGCTCGAATCGACCGTCATCACCCACGGCCTGCCGCACCCGCACAACCTGTCGCTGGCGCGGGACATGGAAAGCGCCGTCCGCGCGGAAGGCGCCATCCCCGCCACCATCGCCCTCTTTCACGGACAGGTGCGGGTGGGCCTGAGCGCCCCCGAAGTGGAGCAACTGGCCCAGGCGCAGGCCCTCAAGGTCAGCCGCCGCGACTTCGCTACCGCCATCGTCAAGAAACTGCACGGCGGCACGACCGTGGCAGGCACCATGTTCGTGGCCCGCAAGGCAGGCATCGACGTCTTCGCCACGGGCGGGATCGGCGGCGTCCACCGCGAGTCGGCTTTCGACATCTCGACCGACCTGCAAGCCCTGGCCGACACGCCCATGGTCGTGGTTTGCGCGGGCGCAAAGGCCATCCTTGACCTGCCCGCCACGCTGGAATACCTCGAAACGATGAGCGTGCCCGTGGTCGGGTTCCAGACCGACGAGTTCCCCGCCTTCTACTCGCGCGAGAGCGGATTGCGGGTCAGCGCGCGGTTCGACTCGCCCGAGGAGATCGCCGCGTTTGCGCAGGCACACTGGGGCGCAGGCCTGACCAGCGCCATCCTGGTCACGAACCCCGTCCCCGAAGCGGACGCCATCCCGAAGGCCGAGATGGACCCGTTCATCACCCAAGCCTCGGCCGAGGCCGTGCAGCAGGGCATCCACGGGCAGCGCGTCACGCCCTTCCTGCTGCAACGCATCAACGAGTTGACGGCGGGACGCTCCATGCGCGCCAACTTGGCGCTGCTGCTGAACAATGCGCGGCTAGCTGCCCACATCGCGCGCGCGCTCACCAGCCGTCGTCATACGCGCGCCATCTAACGTGCGCTACAACACAACCGCCCCGCCAATGGATTCGGCGGGGCGGTTCGATTTTGCAGCAAACGCCACTTTTAAGCAGGCGGTTTCAGCTGTTTGCGGCCGTCACGCGCGGAAGCCTGCAATACCGTATCCAGAGCCTCGACCTGGGGCAGCACCGCCATGATTAATTTAGCCTTGGCTTCTTTGGACAATTTTACGTTGCCGCTGTTGGCCAGTTCCAGGTAATCCCGCACCAGCACAATCCTGGCCTGCTGCTCCTGGATGCGGGCCATGTGCTCTTCGTGCTCGTCCATTTTTCGGTTGTGCGGAGCCCGCTTGACCTCGGTGATAAACCCTTTCAAGAGTTCCAGCACCTTCAGGGACCCCTCGAAGATGAAGGTCATCGGCGAACCGTATTGCACCTTTTGCAGCTCCAGCGGATGGCCGCCGCTGATCTTCAAAAGTTTATGTACGACTGGCGCCTCAGACATCCTGCCCGGTTCTTCGTTCAGGAGCCGTTCCAGCGCCCCAAGCGCGCGCTCGTCGCCAGACAACAGGACGGAGAAAAGCGCATACATCAGGTCCGACGTGGACAGGAAATCGTGGGCGTACCAGGCAAAATGCGAGGCCGTCAGTTTCGGGGGAAAGGGCAGCGAGACCTTCAAGGCCTGGTCGGGGGTCAACCCGGCATCGAAGGCGGCATCTTCGGGGGCGAAGCGCAGCCTGGCCCCGTCTGGCACGCCCGACGACTTGAGCGTGGCGTCCCTTTCGAGCAGGGTCGCCCGCGCTGTGACGGGGTCCACCCAATAGACCCGCGCCTGTGCAGCATCCTGGCTTACATTGAGGAACTCGTAGAATTCCTTCGTCAGTTCGCCAAAGGTCTCATCTGCAAAGACTTTGGTCTCGAAGACCTCCCCGTTGGGGGCCTCCAGCCTGACCTGGACTATCTTTCTGTCGCGGCCATGCGCCGATCTCGAAAAAGTAGGCATGTTCCCTCGCTTTGAGTAGGGTCGATCCCGGGTCAGGCTTTGTGTTCTCTCAACAAGTCATCCAGCAGCGCTTCGGGCGCCTGGACGGCGACCACTTCGCCCCGCACCGTGACCACCCCGCGGGCCACGATCCACTCTTCCACGACCACTTTGCGGCCTTTCACCTCGCGGATACGCCCGCGGATTTCGAGCACAGGCCCAAGCGGAGTGGGCTTCAGATAATCCACCTTCAACGAAGCGGTCATATAACGCAGGGCAGGTTCGCTGTCCATCGGGCGGTTCTCAACGCGGTAACCCGCCGCCGCCGCCGTGCCCGTACCGTGACAATCGATCAGCGAGGCTAGCAGTCCGCCGTAGACGTAGCCTGGAATGGCGGTGTGTTGCGGCTCGGGCGTAAAGTGCGCCACCGTCTCATCGCCGTCCCAATAACTTTCGATGTGCAACCCGTGCTCGTTGAGATATCCGCAGCCGTGGCAATGCGCCAGGACTTCGGGATAGTAGGCTTGAAAAGGCTTCTGATCGGGCATGGTTCACCTAGGGAGTGGAAATAGGGTTGGATGTAGGCGAAAGGGTGACGGTCGGCGATAACGTGGGAGTCGGCGACAGGGTCGGGACGGGCGTGGGCGGGTCGCCCTGGACCAGGAACTGGCTCACCACCTTCCATTCCAGGCCGACGAAAATCTGCACCACGTAGGTGCCAGGCTGCCAGCCGCCGACGGGATCGGTGCATTCGGAAAAGCCATACCCGCCTGTGGTGCCGTCCCAGGGGATGGTCTCATAACAGACCAGTTCGCCTTCGCGCATCCACAACGCGGTCCACTGCGCGCCCGGGACCATCTGGTCGTAGGAATACACCGCACAGACGCTCTGGATCGGGTTTTCGAAGACGGTGGCCGTTTCGTAGTTCGAGAGGTCGGAACAATTCAAGGTGAATTGCAACGGGCTGAAGATGGCCGCAGGGTTGGGTGTCACCTCGCTGGAGAAGAGCGCCTCGATGGCCGGCGGCAGGAAGGGCGTGGGGGTGACGGTGGGCGTATCGGTCACCGACGGGGTGTTGGTGATGGTCGGCGAAAGCGTGATGGTCGGCGAGAGTGTGATGGTGGGAGTCAGCG
Source organism: uncultured Anaerolineales bacterium (assembly GCA_938008865.1). Classification (GTDB taxonomy): domain Bacteria; phylum Chloroflexota; class Anaerolineae; order Anaerolineales; family Villigracilaceae; genus JACPVF01. The sequence continues at coordinate 1,126 of CALLJA010000276.1, read as the reverse complement.
TGATGGTGGGAGTCAGCGTGATGGTGGGCGAGGGCGGGAAGTAACTATACGCAACAGGTTCGCCATAGATCGAAAGCAGCACCGCCAGCGCAAACATCAACACCCCCACCCCGATGGAACGCCAAGCCGAACCCAGCCGCTGGGAACGCAACCGGTAGAAGGTCAACTTGCGGGAGGCCATATACGTGCGCACGCCGAACTGCACGAAGAAAAATGCGCCCGCAGCCACGATCAGGATCGCGGCGATGAGACCAGCGCGGATATCCATACGGCAAATTATAGCATGGGCAGGCGGGCGCCCTGACCCGCGAGAGGTTGCGGCCCGGGCGGGGAAGTGGTAAAACCACCTCATGAATGAACTTGTCCTGCTTAAACTCGGCGGCTCGCTGATCACCGACAAGACCCGCCCATACACCGTCCGCCACGACAGGCTGGCCGACCTGGCCGCGCAGATTGCCTCGGTGCGGGCGGGCGGTAGCGGAATGCGCCTGGTGTTAGGACACGGCTCGGGTTCGTTCGGGCACACCGCCGCAAAGGAATACGGCACGCGTGACGGGGTGCGCAAGGCCGAAGATTGGAAAGGCTTCGCCGAGGTCCACTTTCAGGCGGCGCAGTTGAACGACTTCGTAATGGAAGCCCTGCACCGTGCGGGCATCTCGTCGCTGGCCTTTCCGCCTTCGGGCGCGGTCATTGCCAGCGACGGACGCGTCTCAATCTGGGACACGACGCCGATCCGCATGGCACTAGCCAACGGGATCCTGCCCGTGGTGTACGGCGACGTGGTTTTCGACGAAGTGCGCGGCGGCACGATCCTCTCGACCGAGGACCTGTTCCAGCACCTGGCGCATCAACTGCACCCCGAGCGGATTCTGCTGGCGGGCCTGGAGGCCGGGGTGTGGGCCGACTTCCCAGCCAGGACGCGCCTGCTAGGCGGGATCAGCCCAACGTCCTATGAGGACCTGAGGGCAGGCGTGGGCGCGTCGCACGGGGCCGACGTCACGGGCGGGATGCAGTCCAAGGTCGGGCAGATGCTGGCGCTCGTCCAGGAGATCGCGGGGCTGGAGGCGGTCATCTTTTCGGCAGAGGAGCCTGGCAACCTGGCGCGCGCGCTGACGGGCGAGGCGCT
>CALLJA010000275.1 GCA_938008865.1 uncultured Anaerolineales bacterium | reverse complement strand
CGGAACAATTGCCGCAGTTGCAGCGCGTCGCCACTGACCAATACAGGCAGGCCCGCCGGCTCAAAGCGCAGTTCCTGTTCGCGGGCCGCAGCCTGTACCTTAAATTCATCCACCACATCGGACAGCAGCCCGCCCAACTCGAGCCGTTCAGCCTTGCGGGGCGTATCCAGGTCAGATTGGGCCAGTTGCAACATATCCTGCACCAATTCGCTCATCGAGCTGGCCGCATTGCGGATACGGTGAACAAAATCGGCCTGCATCTCGTTGAGCGGCCCCGCATGAACAAGCAGATCGGCGAACCCAGAGATGGAGGTAATCGGGTTTTTCAAATCGTGCGAAGCGGCTGCGACGAACTCGTTCTTGATACGCTCGACCTGTTTGAAGGAGGTCACGTCGTGCAGCACGGCCACCAGCCCGCCACCCGCAATGGGCGTGATCTGCGCATCGAAGGTGCGCCCATCCGTCCATTCGATCTGGCCATTCTTCGGCCCGCGGGAGCGGCGCGCGTGTTCCAGCAGGTCCAGGAAACGGTCATAACCGCGCCCGCGTTCGAGCGGGTGGTTCAGGCTGGTGTTGAAATTGGTGAACAGGCGTTCCGCAGCCGGGTTAAGCAGGCTCAGGCACAGCCCATCGTCGAACAGGAAAATGGCTTCGGCGGCGCTTTCGAGCACCACCGAGAGCCGTTTTTGCTGGCTGGAAAGGTCCTCATACAGCAGGGCATTTTCCATCGCAATGGCCGCCTGGCTGGTGATAGCCTGCAACAACAATTGATGTTCCACCTGGAAGTACCCCGCGCGTTCATGCGCGAGGACCAGCAGCCCCAGCAGATGGTCGCGCCCAAACATCGGGGCGATGACCGCGGAGCGCGTGGGGTCATCCGGGAGGGAGCGCCAGCGCGGCTCCTCCCGGACGTCGTCCACGATCAGGCTGTTGCGCGACTCGTCGATCGCGCGCACGAAGCCTTCCAATCGCGGACATTCCGCTTTGAACCCGCTCATGGAGGAGGCATGGTGGGTGCGTTGCAGGGAATGCCGCGGATCGAACAAAACCATGTGGCCCACGAGCGCGCCCAGGGCTTCGACGGTGTGACGCAGGACCACCTCGGCCAGGTCATCCAGGTCGAGACGCGCACTCAGTTCTTTGCCGATCTCGGGCAGCACGCTCAACTGGCGGTTGCGGCGGCGGATGTCGTCTTCGAAGGATTTGGCGCGCAGTTTGGCTCGGATCCGCGCGAACAGCTCGCGGCGGTCGAAGGGTTTGGTGATGTAGTCGTCCGCGCCCAGGTTCAGGCCGGTCTGCACGTCGTCGGGATGCAGGCGCGCAGCAGTGAAGATGATGACCGGGATATGCTCCAGAACCGGGTCAGCGCGCATTTCTTCGAGCACGGCAAAACCGTCCTTATCGGGCATGTTCACGTCCAACAGGACCAGGTCGGGCATTTCGGCGCGGATCTTCTCGAGCGTTTCCACGCCGTTCGACGCGGTGATATAGGAGTAGCCCTCGTTCTGCATGTAGCGCGAGAGCAGCGTGATGTTATCGGGGACGTCGTCCGCCACCAGGATGGTGAACGGCTGTTTCTGCACCTCGGGCGCGGATGTGGCCGTCGACGGCCCGATGGACCTGATAATGTTACCCACGATCTGGCAGATGCGTTCGGGACGCACGGGCTTGATGATGGTCTCATCCACCTTCAGGCGGCGGGCGGTCTCTTTGAGGCCGGGCACGTCGTAGGCGGTGATCAGGATGATGTGCGCGGGGCGCCCGCCCGGGTTGGCCTGCATGCGGTCGATCAGCTCGAGGCCGTTCATGCCAGGCATCATCATGTCGGTGATGAGCACATCCACCGAGTCACCGGACACGCGTTCGAGCGCCTCCCTGCCGCTGGTGGCGGAGATGACCTCGACCTGCGGTCCCATCTGCGAGATGGCGCGCGCCAGGGTGACGGCGGTGCCCGGGTGGTCATCCACCACAAGAATGCGGACAGAAGCAGGGGTTGTGAGAGAGGTATCCATCGCTCTCATTTTCCCCGATTCTGACGACGGGCGCGTTGGGATGAGTCGGCAAAAGGTTGGGAAAGGTTGGGAAACGGAACCCGCCCCCGGTCCAGGACCGGGGGCGGGTTCCGCACAAGGAGCGGAATCTGGGCTGGAAACTAATCGGCCACGAGGCGGTAGCCCATGCCGCGCACGGTGATGACGCGCGCAGGGGCGCGACTGTCCTCTTCCACCGCCTGGCGGATCTGGTGGATGTGCCACTTGGTCAGTTCCTGGGCCTCGCGCAGGTCGGCCTGGTAGCCCTGGGCTTCGGCCACGAGAGTCTGAAAGTCGACCACCTGCGGGGCGTGGCGGGCCAACACGAGCAGGTAATCGAAAGAGGTGGGCGCAAGGTTGGCGTTGCGCTCACCGATGGAAACGCGGCGTGTGTGCAGGTCGAGGCGCAGCGGGCCGCGCGTGACGAAACGGTCGGAGGCGGGCAGGGCCGCGGCGGGCACGATCTCGATCTCGCCGCCGCTTTCGAGGCTTTGCAGTTCGGCCTGCAGGGCCTTGATCTGGGATGTGATTTCGCGCTTGCGCCGTTCGCGCTGCTGGCCGGCAAGCACGGCCTTGGTGCGTTCGATGATGGCCTCGGGTTTGAGCGGTTTGAGCAGGTAATCGACCGCGCCGCGCCGCAACGCCTCGACCGCCGAGTTGACGTCGGGCTGGGCGGTGAAGAGCACCACCGGCAGGCTGGGGTAACGCTCGTGGACGAGGTTGAGCGCGTCCAGCCCAGGCAGGCCGGGCATGCGCAGGTCGAGGTACACGAGGTCGAATTCCGCGCCCGCCAGGAAGTCCAGGCCTTGTTCGCCGCTCTCGGCGGTGGTGACTTCGAAGCCAGCCTGCTGGAGGATGCGCGCCAGGGTCTTGCGCACGGCAGGCTCGTCGTCGATGATGAGGATATGTCCACTGATCTTCATGGGATGGGAACCTCCCCGGCCGGCAGCCACAAATTGAAGGTGGCGCCGCCCGTCGGGTTATTCTCAGCCTGGATGCGCCCGCGATGTTTGTTGACGATGTCGTAGGTGATCGTGAGGCCCAAGCCAGTGCCGTGCTCCTTATTGGTGACGAAGGCGTCGAAGATGCTCGGCAGGATGTCAGGCTCGATGCCGGGCCCGGTATCCGAGACGCGCAGGAGTACTTCGCCAGCCTCGCGCTGGTAGAGGGTGGCCACGGTCAGCCGCCCGCCGCTGGTCATGGCCTCGACGGCATTCATCAGCAGGTTGAGGATCACCTGGCGGATCTGGTCAGCCAGGCCGGGGATGGCGGGCACCTCGGGGTCGGGGTGGAACTCGAAGGAAATCTCGTTGTGCCGCAGGTGGGTGGCAATCAGGGCGTGGACATCTTCGATTACGTCGTTGAGCTGCATCGGCTGGAAATCTTCAATGTGGGCCGGGCGGTAGGTGGCGCGCAGGCGGGCGATCAGGGCGGCCATACGCTCGGATTCGGACAGCACGATATCGAGGTCCTGGCGGCCCTGGACAGAGAGTCCCTGTTCTTCGCGCAGGAGGAAGAGCGCGTTTTGGATGGCCTGCAATGGGTTGTTCAACTCGTGGGAGACGGAAGCCAGCAGACGCCCCATGGTGGCGAGGCGATCGGCCAACAAAAGTTGGCTGCGCATGGACTTTTCCATCTGTAAGGATGCTTGCAAATCGGTGTATAGATTGGCCTTTTGGAGCGCAAGGGCCAACTGGTCAGCCACTGCACTGACCAGTTGCAGGTCGCGTTGGGTAAGTTGTCTGGGCGGCAGTTGCTGGATATCTAACAATCCCAAGATATGCCCCTCGACCCTGACAGGCACGGTCAGGGTCGATTGGATCTCAGGCAGGAGCGGGTTTCGGACGAAGGTAACCACCTTGTCTGCATTATTAGTAAAGAATGGATTGCCCGTCTCGGCAGTATATCCTACGATACCTTCACCGGCCCGCAAACGATATTCCTGTTGACGCAATTCGCGTCCAATCTCCCCACTGCCAGCACGAATCATAAAGTCGCCCGTGGCGGGATCGACTACAAAAATCTGGACATAGGAATATTCAAAAGTTTCGCTGAGGAACTCCACTACATCCTGCATCAACTCCTGGGGATCGAGCACAGCTAGCAGCTTCTGGTTGACAAGGTGTAACGCATTGGCCTCCTTCAGTGCATACTGAATATCTTCCAAAATATGAGCGTTTTCGATGGCAATGGCAGCGCGAATACCAAGCGATGTGAGCAATTTAATCTCATCGGGGTGAAACACACCCGCTTCCCGCCGGTGAACACTGATTGTCCCTAACCGGCGGTCGTTGATCTGGACCGGCGCAACGACAAGGGAACGATAGGAAACCGGCAGGGACTGATGCAAATAGCGAGAATCCGTCCGAACATCGGAGATGGCAATGGGCTGACCAGATGCCATCACCTGGCCAGCAACCCCTTCACCCAGACGCATATTTAACGGTGGTTTGGAGCCATCGCCCGTTCCATACGTTTCAGTGGTTGCCTGCGGAGTAAGAATTTGTTTCTCCGGGTCCAGGAAATGCAAGACAACGTTGGTGGCATTCGGAATCAATTCCTTTGCCGAATCGACAATCAACTGGAGCACAAACTTCAATCCAACTTGTTCAGATTCGCTCAACGCACGTTCGATTGCAGAAAGAATCTGGGACTCCTTGAGCTGCTTTTCAATCCTCGTTTCCTGAAGGATGCTATTCAATGCCAGCGTGATCTGTGCGCCCGTCAACTCAAAATAGGATACTTCTTCACGATTAAAGTGCTGCATTGTATCAAACACAAGGATTACAGCGCCCAACTTATAGTCGCGTGTTGCCAGCGGAACGACAATGGCAGACTTCGTGGTTTGTTGAAACTCTCGAAATGGGGTGGGATTCACCACATAGGAGGATTTCTGAGTATCCTCAATAAACAGAACCTGCCCACTACCCAGAACAAAGTGCGTGGTGGCAGATTCGTCAGAATCCAGAATATTTCCCAAAAGAGGCTGGTTCGGATTGCGTGTGGCGGCGACCAGCGTGACCCGCTGTAAATCGGGATCCCGCAGGGTTAGGTAGGCATAATCGGCTACGAACAAATTTTCAAGCTGGAGAAGTAAGTGAAAATACAGGTCGGCAGGATCCCTGCTCTCCAAAATCGCACGAGTCGCCATGTTCACTAAAGTGAGATGGCGATCCCGAAAAAGAAGTTTCCTCTGGGCCCAATACAACTTCTCGATTTCGCGGCGTAGATACCCGGCGCCAAAACTGGTAAACAGAATAAAGAAATGTCCCGCCAAGA